>CAIUQQ010000302.1 GCA_903901345.1 uncultured Bacteroidota bacterium
AGACGTTGCAATGCAACCTAAAGATATACTACCCGAAGTTGTGTGCAATGACAGTAATTTTTCTCGACTTCGCTCGAAATGACTGGAGGTACAAACGGTACGCCCAGTAAAGACGCAATGCTTTGCGTCTCCTTACAAAAAAAAAGACGTTGCAATGCAACGTCTCTACTTAAATATTGCAGCCTGAGGACGCCTGCAACGGCTAGAATGCAAATTATACTAAATTTTACTATTCATTAATACATAAAGCCAAAAAGCCATAAGGGTATCTTATTTTGAAATCCATACTCAATATCATCGGCAACTAGGTAGGAATTTTCGAGTGTAGCAATTTGTTTGTTTGTTTTGTTTTTGCCACCAATTTCAAAAAAATAGGTGTCGTCCACCTTAAAATCGGTTTGTTCTACATACGTAACTTTATGATTGTAAGCTAATTGGTTAATAAAAAAGGTTTCTCTAATGTTTCCTAAGTTTGAATTTTGCTTGGCTAACATATAGATCAGGTTAGTATTTTCTAAATAAACTTTTGCTGGTTTTTGTAACCTACTAATTCCGTATGATTCTTTAAATAAATTACGTGTTAATCCTATTTCTGACAAATAATGCAAATACGATAATAAGGTGGCTCGATTGATTTTAATTTTGTCACTTAATTTACTCACATTTGGCATAAATGGTACTGATTCGGCAATAATTACTAAGAGTTGTTTTACTTTAGCTATATAAGCCAATTCCACTCCTCTAAGTAGTGGCAATTCTATTTCTAAAATCATGTTAATCACTTCGCCAAGTCGAATTTCGTACAACTCAGGTTGTTCTCTATAGAATGGATAATAGCCTTGTTGTAAATACGTTTCAAAATACTGGAACGGTTTTATTTTCTGATGTATTTTTTTAGCTTCGTTGACATGATTGTTTAGAATTTGTTCTAACGATAGTATGTCAAAATCAACACCCGTTTCCATCCGCAAATACTCTCTAAACGAAAATCCTTGCATTTCATAGACCACAGCTCTTCTGCTTAAGTCAGCCCTAGCATTTAAAATTTCTAATAAAGAAGAACCTGTGAAAACTACTTTTAAATTAGGATAGTCATCATATATATTTTTTAATACTTGCGCCCAGCCAGGGTATTTATGAACTTCATCTATAAAAAGATATTCACCCCCTTTTTTTGAAAAGTTATCTACTAAGTCAATAAGGGAATTGGTGTTAAACCAAATCGAATCCAAACTCACATACAGTGTTTTTTCTAATTGATCTGCTAGGTGAAGCTTGATGTATTGCAAAAGTAAGGTCGTTTTACCAATACCTCTTGCACCTTTTATACCCACAAGTCTTGCCTCCCAATTGACTTTGTGTATCGTATCACGAACAAAATCTGTAGTAGTTGTGTTTAATTTTTTGTAAAATTTGCTAACTAAAGAATCCATAATTGTTTATTGCTGTATGCAAATATATGTATTTTTTGTATGTTAGACTAAACAAAAAAAAGTGTTTTGTTTTTCCATAAACGTTCTTAGGCAAAATAGAGTGACTCTGAATTATGAAGGAAGTTGAAAGTTGACAGTCCCGATACATCGGGAAAGTTGAAAGTTTTAAGATTAAGTCAGTAGCTAGTTTCAAAACAAAAACACCAACAAACGTCATCCTGAGGTACGAAGGATCTAAAGCTGTGATGTGGAATTTCATTTTGCCCGATGTTGTTATAGCGCAGCGTCACCAACATCAATTTCGTGAATATTGAATGAATTATGATTTGCTTTACTATTTATAGTCTGAGGCTAAGCTAAAGCCAAGGGTCCTATAGATATCGGAATCAGACTC
>CAIUQQ010000303.1 GCA_903901345.1 uncultured Bacteroidota bacterium
ACAACCACATCAATTTTTAAGGAAGTCTCACTCGTCAGAATTTTTCTTTTTATAAAACTCTTGCAAGTTAGCAATTATTGAGAAATGATTGGTAGCATTTCCAGAATAAAGAGATGCACTACCATACGAAAACATATATTTTCTTACTTTTAAACCAAAACCCCAACTAAAACCTGCCCAACTTCTAGAATCAGGAATTGTCAATTCACGCCTTCTTAAATCGTTATAACCAAATCTTAAATGAAAACCTTGACCAAATAACAATTCTGTATTTATAATTAAATGACTCATTAAATAATTGATTGACGTAAAATCTTCTTGAATTGGTAAACCAGTCGATAAATCAATATTTCTGTTGTTTTTAGTTTCATTTTGATAAAGCAAACCACCTATTTTCTGTAAATCGTGGGCTATAATTGAAATTCTTAAAGGATTATGAGCAAACTTTTTACTATATCCAATTTGAAAATTCATAGGATACATTTGTCTGTCTGCACCAGTAAAAGAAGTAATTTGATATCCTAAATTATTAATTACAGCGGTAAAAACCGATAAGCTATCTTCGCTTTTATAACTAGCGCCAACATCGGCAGCCATTCCAACACTTGAATACACATCTAAAACTGAGTAAACAAATTTTGCAGTAGCACCAATATTCCATTTATTCATAATTCTGGAAGTTGTTAAATGCATTGCAAATTCGTTTGCAGCCGGAGAACCCGTATTTATATTATTAATATCTTTTCCATCAAAAGCTCCATAGTTAATGTATTGAACGCCTAACATAAGCGGACCTGCTTTTTTTGAATTAAAAGAATAGCCAAAATAACCTGAACCAATATCTGCTAAATAGTTTTGATAGTTAAGCGTTAGCTGTTTATCCATATTTGCGGTTAATAGTGAAGGGTTATTTATTACTAAACTTGCATCGTTATCAAGCGTTGCAATGGCACTACCGCCCAACGCTGCAATTCTGGCATTGGAATAATTGTTTAAAAATCCAAAAGGGACGTAACCACCAATTTGGGCATTAGCAACTGTTGAAAACAAAAGAAAAAAAGCAACTATTTTATTCATTAATCTATTCGATTTTGGAAAAAACCACTTAAACATTAAACTGCTTAAACGAAAATTATTTATTTTTATTGTTACAATAATAAGATAGATTTCAAGAAAAAAACTATTTTTTTATAAAATAGAAAATATGACTTTACAATTCCTTAATATTGCCTTTTAAAATTAGAAAAAACTTACTTAACATTACAAATTAAACTTTATAAATTATGTTTGGATTAGACCCAACCTTAACGTTTCTGCTTATAGTATGCTTATTTGCAGCTTGTGCATTTGAATTCATTAACGGTTTTCACGATACTGCAAATGCAGTAGCCACAGTAATTTACACAAACTCTCTTAAGCCTTGGGTGGCTGTAATTTGGAGTGCAGTTTGGAATAGTGTTGGTGTTTTTGCTGGTGGAATAACTGTAGCTATGGGAATTAGTTATTTAATTCCGGTAGAAATATTAGCCGATCAAAATATTTACCATAGTGTAGCATTAATAATGGCATTATTAATAACTGCTATTGTTTGGAATTTAGGAACTTGGTATTTTGGAATTCCATGTTCAAGTTCACATACTTTAGTTGGCAGTATATTAGGAGTTGGATTAGCTTATTCATTTATTGCCGAAAAAAGCGGCAATTATGTTAATTGGAGCAAAGCCGGTGATATTGGTTTAAGTTTATTGGTTTCTCCAATTGTAGGTTTTAGTTTAACCATATTAATTATGTACTTATTAAGAGTAAGTATAAAAAACAAATCAATATTTAAAGCACCAAAAACCAATGATCCACCTCCATTTATGATAAGAATGGTTTTACTTTTAACTTGTACTGGCGTAAGTTATAGCCATGGAAGTAACGATGGTCAAAAAGGAATTGGATTAGTAATGTTAATTTTGGTAGCCATTGCTCCAAGTTATTTTGCTTTAAATCCAAATGTGAATTTACCAAAAGTAAAACAAGAAATTACGATGGTTGATTCTATTTTATATAAAACAATTGCAACACAAATAACTAAAGAAGATAGTTTAGAAGTAGCTAAAGTGATTACTATTTCTAACAAAGTAAACAAAATTATTTGTTCAAAACAATTAGATAGTTTGACAGTAAATGAAAAATTTGAAGTTAGACAAGGAGCAATAAAATTAGGAAAAGAAGTAGAAAAACTTAGAAAAAGTAAAACAATACCTTTAAGTGATGAAGACAAATCAAGTTTGAAAGCATCAGTTATAGGTGTTAAATCAATTACAGAATATTCTCCAAGTTGGGTAATTCTAATGATATCTATTTCATTAGGATTAGGAACTATGATTGGTTGGAAAAGAATAGTAAAAACTATTGGTGAAAAAATTGGAAAGCAACATTTGAACTATGCACAGGGTGCATCAAGTGAATTAGTAGCTGCTGCTACAATAGGAATGGCTACCGCTTTTGGATTACCTGTTAGTACAACTCAAGTACTTTCATCGGGAGTTGCGGGAAGTATGGTAGCAACAAAAGGCATGAAAAACTTACAAGGAGGTACTATTAGAAACATTGCAATTGCATGGATTTTAACACTTCCTGTTACTATTATATTATCAGGTTTATTGTTTATATTATTTAGAACATTGGCAGGATAATTTTATTGCAAATTATTTAAACAAAAAAGCACTTTCCTAAAAAGAAAGTGCTTTTTTGTTTAATGCCTATTTTACTATATGTTGAAATAGTTTTATAAAAACCAAACACCTTGATTATTTGTTGAAAATTAAATATTGGCGTGCCTCAAATGCTTATAAACATTGGGTTTGACTGCGATATTAACATAGCTGTGATTAACTTTTAAAGGTTACTAAAACTCCAATTACTATTATTGTGAGGTAATAACCAAAAGAATGATTTAAAATGAAAACTTAAAAAGGTTTTTTTAATAACTTCTTTTATTTATTATTCAATTGTTATAAAACAATTGTTATAATAAAGTAGTAAATACAATAATTAAAAATAGTAAAATTAAATGCAAAATCAAGATGAGTTATTATTGAGAGAAAACAAAGATCGTTTTGTTTTACTTCCAATTAATTACCCCAAAATATGGGAACTTTATAAAAAACATGAAGCAAGTTTTTGGACTGCTGAAGAAATTGATTTAAGCGATGATTTAAAAGATTGGGCTAAGTTAAATGATGGCGAGCGTCATTTCATTTCTCATATTCTAGCTTTTTTTGCTGCTAGCGATGGCATCGTAAATGAAAACCTTGCAGTTAATTTTATGCGCGAAGTGCAATTGCCAGAAGCAAGATGTTATTATGGTTTCCAAATAATGATGGAAAATATTCACAGCGAAACTTATGCTTTATTAATTGATACTTATATTAACGATCCAAAAGAAAAAGACCGTTTGTTTCATGCAATTGAAACAGTTCCTGCTGTAAAAAAGAAAGCGGAGTGGGCTTTACGTTGGATTGAAAATGGAACTTTTGCACAACGTTTAGTTGCCTTTGCTGCAGTAGAAGGAATATTCTTTAGCGGTAGTTTTTGTTCTATTTTTTGGATGAAAAAACGTGGACTTTTACCTGGACTTACTTTCAGTAATGAATTAATAAGCAGAGATGAAGGCTTGCATTGTGAGTTTGCTTGTTTGCTTTATAGCATGTTAAGTAATCAATTAACAGAAGCTGAAGTGCATACTATTATTGGCGATGCCGTAACAATAGAAAAAGAATTTGTTTCAGAAGCATTGCCAGTTGATTTGATTGGAATGAACGCTAAGTTGATGCAACAATATATAGAATTTGTAGCCGACAGATGGATAGCAGAACTAGGTTATAAAAAAATATACAATGCCGCCAATCCGTTTGACTTTATGGAAATGATTTCATTGCAGGGCAAAACTAATTTCTTTGAAAAAAGAGTGGGTGACTATCAAAAAGCTGGTGTGATGGGAGGAAAAGAATCTCATTCATTCTCGTTAGAAGAGGACTTTTAGAGATTTTTGAACTATGATTTAGTATTTTTGATTTAGGAATTATGGGTAAATTAGAATTACAATCAAGAACTAAATTGTTCAATATAGCTATAATTAAAGCTTGCAATGGTTTACCAAAAACACCAGCAGGTTTTGAGTTAGCAAAACAATTAATAAGAGCAGCTGGTTCGATAGGTGCAAATTACAGAGCTAGCGCAAGAGCAAAATCAACGGCAGATTTTATTTGCAAATTAGAAATTGTAATAGAAGAAGCTGACGAATCGATGTATTGGTTAGAGATTTTAGAAGAATCAAATCTTTTAGATAAAACCATTACTCAACCATTAATAAAAGAGGCAAATGAATTTGTTAGCATTTTTGTTGCTTCAGTTAAAACAGTAAAACAAAAAAAGTAATGGTTTTTGAATTGTGATTTATCTAAATGTTAAATCCTAAATCAAACCAAAAATCAAAAATCAAATTAAACTGATTTAGAAAATTTGATTGAAGTAGCAATACCCAAATCAAAAATCCTAAATCCTAAATCAAAAATTAAAAGATGTTTGTATTAAAAAGAAACGGTAAAAGAGAAAGTGTTAAGTTTGATAAAGTAACTGCTCGTATTGAAAAATTGAGTTACAGCTTAAGTTCATTAATTGACCCAATTGATGTAGCTAAAAAAGTAGTTCAAGGAATATACGATGGTGTACCCACTACTGAACTAGATAATTTAGCTGCTGAAACTGCTGCTTCATTAACTACCAAGCATCCTGATTATGCACTTTTAGCAAGTAGAATTGCAATAAGCAATTTACATAAAAATACCTTGAAGTCGTTTTCGGAAACTATGGAAAAACTTTATAACTACACCGATAAAGGTAGTGGCAAAAGAACTCCATTATTAGCTGATGATGTGTTTGAAATTATTCAAGCCAATGCGGAATTACTTGACAGTACTATCATATACGACCGTGATTTTGGTTTTGACTATTTTGGTTTTAAAACATTAGAAAAAGCATACTTATTACGCATAGACGGTAAAGTGGCAGAACGTCCTCAACACATGTATATGCGTGTGGCAATTGGCATTCACAAAAATGATATTGACAACGTTATAAAAACTTATAACTTAATGAGTGAGCGTTGGTTTACTCATGCTACTCCTACCCTATTTAATGCTGGTTCACCAAAACCACAAATGAGCAGTTGCTTTTTGTTAACCATGAAAGATGATAGCATTGAAGGTATATATGATACATTGAAACAAACTGCTAAAATATCGCAAAGTGCTGGTGGAATTGGATTAGCAATTCATAATATTAGAGCAACTGGAAGTTATATTGGAGGAACCAACGGAACCAGTAATGGAATAGTTCCAATGTTACGTGTGTTCAATGATACTGCTCGTTATGTAGACCAAGGAGGCGGAAAACGCAAAGGTGCTTTTGCAATATATTTAGAGCCATGGCATGCTGATGTTTTTGCGTTTTTGGACTTACGTAAAAACCATGGTAAAGAAGAAATGCGCGCTCGTGATTTGTTTTATGCATTATGGATTTGCGATTTGTTTATGAAACGTGTGGAAGACAATGGCGAATGGAGTTTATTTTGCCCGAATGAAGCACCTGGATTAAGTGATTGTTGGGGTGAAGAATTTGAAACACTTTATACCAAATATGAAGCTGAAGGAAAAGCCCGCAGAACCATTAAAGCGCAAGATTTATGGTTTGCTATCATGGAATCGCAAATAGAAACGGGAACTCCTTACATGCTATATAAAGATGCTGCAAACAGAAAAAGCAATCAACAGAATTTAGGAACCATTAAAAGCAGTAATTTATGTACTGAAATAATGGAATATACTAGTCCTGATGAAGTAGCCGTTTGTAACTTAGCATCTATTGCATTGCCACGCTTTGTGATTGATGGTAAGTTTGACCATCAAAAATTATATGATGTAACTTATCAAGTTACTTTAAATTTAAATAAAATAATTGATAACAATTATTACCCTGTAATTGAAGCTCAAAACTCTAATTTAAAACACCGCCCCATTGGTTTAGGAATTCAAGGTTTGGCCGATGTATTTATTATGTTACGTATGCCTTTTGAAAGCGATGCTGCTAAGGCAATGAACAAAAATATTTTTGAAACCATCTATTTTGCAGCCATGACAGCTAGTAAAGATATTGCAAAAAGAGAAGGCGCTTACCAAACATTTAAAGGTTCTCCTCTGTCAAAAGGAATATTCCAATTTGATATGTGGGATGTAAGTGCTACTGAAAACTGGAATTGGGAAGCATTACGCGCAGAAGTAATAGAACATGGTGTAAGAAACTCATTGTTAGTAGCACCAATGCCAACAGCTTCTACATCGCAAATATTGGGTAATAACGAATGTTTTGAACCTTATACTTCTAATATTTATACTCGCAGGGTATTAAGTGGTGAGTTTGTGGTGGTAAACAAACATTTGTTAAAAGACTTAGTTCAACTAGGACTTTGGACCAACGACATGAAGAACAAGATTATTGCTAATAATGGTTCTGTTCAAAACATTCATGAAATACCAGAAAACTTAAAAGAATTATACAAAACAGTTTGGGAAATAAAACAACGTAATTTAATAGACATGGCTGCCGATAGAGGAGCTTATATCTGTCAATCGCAATCGTTAAACTTATTTGTAGATAGCCCGAGTACATCAAAACTAACGTCAATGCATTTTTATGCTTGGAAAAAAGGATTGAAAACTGGTATGTATTATTTACGCTCACAAGCTGCCACACAAGCAGTTCAGTTTACCATTGAAAAACAAGGAACAAACGACATGCAGCCTTTGGTTCCTGTAATAGAAAACTCAACAATAGTAAATGTAAATATACCTATTGGTAATAATGTAGATGAAATTACAACTGACTTTACTGGACAAACTTGCACCATGGAAGAAGGTTGTGTTACTTGCAGTGCGTAATTAGCAGCTAGCTTATGGCCGCAACTTATGGCTGGTCACAGAGAGCTTGTTAAAGTGTTTAACGTTTGGGAATGTAAATATGAAACTATCTCATTTCCTTACTAACCAACATTGAATTACAAAAAAAATCCCGATAACAGTTTGTTATTGGGATTTTTTTTGTGGTAATACTAAACATGATATGAAGGCAGATTAGAATAGCTATAGTCATAAAAAGTGGGCTACCATATTGAATGAATGAAGCCGCTAAAAGTGGTTTTTAAAATAAAACTTTTAAACTTTTAAAACTTAAACTACTAAATTATGTTCTATTACTAAAACTTAAAAGCTAAACTCAAAAACTATGTTCAAAAAATTTACACTCACAGATAAATTGTTATTTGTTGCCTCATTCTTATCTTTAATATTTTCGGAAATACTTTATTTTCAAGGACAAAAAGAAGATGGGACTTTTATAGGAATATGGGTTCCTTCCATATTAGCCTTTGGTATTTATTTAAAACTAATAAACAACTCCAAAAATGACTGATATTATCCCTTATTTTGCAGGACTAATTACATTGCTTTTTAGTATTGCTTTTGCCTTGGCAATTACCAAAGAAACAAAGAATAAGTAATAAGATATTACTGGTAAGTTTGTGCTTTAAATTATAGAACAAACCAATTTAAAACTGTAACTTTTAGTAAGTAACTACTTTCCTTCCTAACCCAATATTTAATTATAAAATAAAAAATCTCGATAACAGTTTGTTATCGGGATTTTATATTTGTTAATTTAAACTTGACAGGAAGTTCTTTATAAATAGTTTTCAGTTGATGGTTATTTTTTTTAAAATTTCGATATTTAAATGTCGAATTTTAAAAAGCCATTAGTTAGATATTTATATTAAATTCGTTTTATGAAAAAGCTGTTTTTTGTAAAATTATTTCTATTTGGTTTTTTTCTTTGCAATGCGCAACAGAAAATTATGTTTCTTAAAAAAGGATACCAACAAGAAATTGGAGGCATCGTTTATACGCTTCCTATTTCAGTTACATGCACTTTTGGACATGGAGTAAAAAGGCAATTAGTACTAAACAAAGTACAAGGCGATAGTTTCTATTTTGAAAAATTTTATAATCAAGTAGCCAATTATGATTGCTTAATAAAGTCGGTTGGAAAAATAAAATTTCATAGAAAAAATGAAGAGTTATTGTATTTTTTTTATGGTGGCTTTTGGGCATCATCTGTATTTTTTTCATTTGTAACATTAGTAGCTTATAAAAGTGAACCTGCATTATCTATTTTTATTATACCATTTACTACTTTAAACTTTGTAGTGGTAAGTGCCATAGGCAAAAAACTTCCAAAATCCTATATCATTCAAAACTGGAAACTTCATGTTTTATAAATTGCTCATTGTATTTCTGTTTGCAGCTATTGGCCAAAATATATTTGCACAAGATGTACGCTTACAAAAAAATGGAACCACAAAAACCTATAGTTTTACTTTACCTAAAAAAATTGAATTTGAATACAAAACTGATAGCGGAATTGTAATTATTAAAGCCAAAGCCATTTGTTATGAATTTCCCTATTTATCCATTCAAAAACATAAAGACACCATAACAGTTGATGTAAGAAAAATAACAACACTTTACTATACATCACGAGTAGCAGGTTTATACTATATTGGAGGTACCGCCATTGCGCTTTTTTGTATTCCAATTGTTGTTATTTCAGTCAAAGAAAGAATTTATGAAGCTGCCATATTTTTTGCCTTACCACTTGCACTCACTTATCACTTTTATAGAGATGCAAATAAGACATTTGACACTGAACAAAAATGGCATTTTAAATAACAGCTCAATATGTCATTTCATTGATCAAATTTGATAAGGAAGGAAACTCATTCATCAATTCATTTTTGTTGGCTAATTCAAAATCGGCAAAATCAAAACCGGGTGATACCGTGCATCCAACTAAGCTGAATCCATTTGCTATTTCGCACCTAGAACCAAACCAGTTTCCAGCTTTAATTACACATTGAAAGGTTTCGCCATTTTCTAAATCAGCGCCCAATTTGTGAGTAATCAAATTACCATTGTTTTCTATTTCGTAAATGGTTAAAGTTTGTCCTGCATAAAAATGCCACATTTCATCACTTAATATTTTATGAAATGCTGAAAACTGACCATAAGAAAGTAAAAAATAAATAGCGGTACTGGCATTTCTATTGCCTTTAAATCCTGTTGGTAAAGTTGCTTGTGGAATAACCAATTCCGACCGATAAGTTTCGTTAAAAGCACCACCTTCTACATGCTTGGTTAAACCTAGTTTTTCAATATAATATTCGGCTGAATTCACGATTTTATATAATTATAGATAACACAAAAGCCACTAGCAGCAATGCTGAAAACAAATAATACTCCACTACTGGCGTGTATTCTTTAAAACGTATTCCTTCCATTTTACAATAAATAACCAATTGTATTTTTTCGACTAAAAATGAAATAACGGTGGCATAAGCTATACCTGTAATTCCAAATAACTGAACCAACCAAATGGCCATGACTACATTTACGATCAAAACATTGGTAGAAACCAAATAAAAGGCGCGGGTTTTAATTAAACCGGTAAGCACCGTTTGAGGGAATATCAATCGGCTAACGATTAGTAACAATGAAATATTGAAAATTTTATATCCATCAACTAAGTCGGAATTATACAAACCAATGTACATGTATTTACTGGTAAAAAGTAAAACAATGGCCAATGGAAACAGCCAATACATGAGTTTTCGGCTACTGTTTTTTAGTTTGGTTAAGCCTTCTTTCAGCAATCCTTCTTTGTTTAAATTGGCTATTTCGCCACTATAAATATTACTTAACGAATTGGCCATAATTAAAAATATAGGCAATTCTTTGGCACCATATCGGAACACTGCAAAATCAATTTCGGTGAAATTATATTTTACAATATAGCTGTTAATATATTCCATGCTACCACCCAACAGTATAGAAAACATAAATGGCATTACCTTAATCATAAACTCCTGAATAAGCCTTGTATTGATGCTAATGGTAGAATATTTTAGCAATAAAATAATGGTATAATTAAACTTAAGAAGGGCCAAAATAACCAATAAATTTACTGCTAAATTCAATGTTTGCTTAAAATAAAGTGGCAAACAAAGCATGAGTAAATGAACCGAAAAGGTTACAATTCCCCATAGAATAAGCGATTTGTATTTCCCTTTTAAGTAAAAAATATAATCAACTATAAAAGTGGGGGTATTTAAAAAAACCACCAACGAAAACATTTGGAATAAGTAGAAATCGTCTCTATAAAAAAAGTAACCAATGCATAAAGTGGCAATAGCTGCTAATACTGAAAAAGCGACCATTAACGCAAAAGCATTGAATAAAATTCGCTTTTGTTTATCAATATTGCTAGCATAAAAAAATGGAACTAAGGTATTACAAATACTTGAAACCCAGAAAAAAGTAAGACTTGAACTTACCACCATTAACAGTTCGTAACGGCTAATAATATTGGCAGTTCCAAAACCGGGGTTAAATTTATAAAAAGCAATTTTGGCAAGGAGTATAGAAATTAAAAAGAAACTTCCATAGCGCAAAAACTGATAGAGTTGGAGCGAATTATATTTGGTTAATTGTAATTTTTGTAACTTTATCACTAAGCTTGTTCGGGCAAAATATTGCCATCTTTATCTACCCAATTTTTGCAAGTAAAAAAATAAACCATGCTCATATACATTACTACTGCTGTTGGGTTTTGTCCTAAAATCTGATTTCCATAACTGGCAAACATAATTCCAAAAAAACCCGCAGCTAAAGCAATCATTTCTGTTCGCAATTGAGGGTCTTTTATTTTAGTTATGTTATACAAACCAGCCCCCAAACATATAAATAAATGTATTAAATGCAAAGTTAAACCTATAACTCCCATTTCAACCCAGATACGAACATACCAACTATCGAGCTGAACGGTGCTTAACCAACGACCTTTGTAAAACCTATCTCCCCAACTTCCACCAGTACCAATTCCCGCACCAATAGGCCGAGAAGCCAAAAATACTTTTAAGTTTTTTTGGTTTTCTAATCGTACCAAAAGCGATGCATCATTAGGATCTAAACCTGTTCTCATTCGTTGAATTTGATAATTTGTGCTTCCAATAGAAGTGAATTTTAAAAGTCCAAAAAACATTCCACCTATTAAAGCACCAATTATTAATATTTTAACATTGCCAATCATGGCTAAATAAACAGCCATACCACCAATAATTACAAAAAGCGGACCTCTACTTCCCGAAAGTGCATATCCCCAAAAAATAATGGCAAATAAAACCCAATACCAAACTTTTAGTTTCTTAGAAAGAACGGGAGAAAGCGCTAGAATAATACAAAACACAGCAACGTGAGCCATGCCCGCACCAAACTGTCCAGCATCGGAATAAAAAGACCAATACCTAATTCTACCTTGAATTAAATGGGTAACTTTTCCTCCATCTTCTAACCATTTTAAATCAAATTGGTCAAATCCAATATAACTTTGTTTAAAAGAATAAAGTGCTGCAATCAATGACCAACCAATAATTAATTTAAAAAGCATGACTAAATCCTTTCTATTTGGCATTAGAATTAACATTAATGGAATTTGCAAAAACGGATATAATCCAATGCCTCGCATGGCATAAAACCATGCTTCTTTACTAGTGGCTTCAGGATTAAAAAGCTCAAATAATATCCAAATCATCCAAACAAATGAAAGCCAAAAAGCAGGATTATTCACACGGGCAACATCCGCTTTTTTAACAGAAAAAATACAAGCTATAATGGTTATAACAAAAATAGCATCTACCAATAAACCATAAGGAACTGATGGTGGTAAATAACGTGAAATTCCATTTACTATAAAACTATAATGAAAAACACTGATTAACCCAATTCGAGGATTTTTGAATACATAAACAAAATATGTAATTACAAATGGAATTCCTACAATAGCCCCAGCAAATTCAACGCCTAAAAAAGAAATAAGAATTCCCAAAAAAACAGCAATGGAAGCAACCAATAAGGATTGAAGCAATTCGGAAAACTGGAGACTTTTTCTTTCAGAAAGTTGCATGCATTAATATTTTTGACCTCCAAAAACGATTTTCAACTTTTTACGAAGCATTGATCTTTTTTTAGGGATTTCGCCATAAATACCTTCTAACAAATCAGGCATTACTCGGTTTAAAATTACTTTAGTTTGAT
Source organism: uncultured Bacteroidota bacterium (assembly GCA_903901345.1). Taxonomy (GTDB): domain Bacteria; phylum Bacteroidota; class Bacteroidia; order UKL13-3; family UKL13-3; genus JAAFJM01. Next base: position 12,249 of record CAIUQQ010000303.1, read on the forward strand.
TTTGCTTTACCATTTCAAATTCTTTTAAAATGCGAATATCACTATCAGACCAACTTTTATTAGCATGAACTATTAAAATAGAAACATCGGATTTGTCAAGAATTTCAATGGGTACCGGATATTTGTTTAAACTTGGCAATTCAATAATCACAAAACTATGTTTTCCTTCTTCTAAAGGCTTGTTATTATTGGCTTCAATTAAATCTGTTATGCTTTCAGCATCAACTAATTTATCTATTACTTTGTATTCTTTTACTTTTAAATCGGGACTTGATTTTTGAAAACTTTTAATTGCATGTTTTGATGAAGTTTCAGGATTTAGCAAGATTACATCATTTTTTATTTGTGCAAGTTTCGATGCAACTAATTGTGAAATATAAGTTTTTCCTTCACCTGATTTCGTGCTTAAAATAGTAATAACATGTCGTTCTGCTTTTGCATTTTTCTTTTTCAATTCAATAAAAATAGAGTTGATGATTCTTTGAACCAATGCATTATTCATTTCATTAATATTTATTATTTTACTTGAATTTATTTCCAAGTCAGGCAACGCACTTAAAAGCGGCAACCCAATTTGGCTTTCAACCCTTTCAGGAGTTCTTACAGAAGAATTGGTTATTTCAGCTGCTATATAAAATGCTAATAATAAAATGAAACCAGCAAAAAATGCTAAAATAATTAACAATCCTCTTTTAGAAGGTAAAGGAGCAATTGGAAAAAATGGAGAGTCAACAGTTTTTAAATTATTACTCATTTCCAAGTTTTGTTGGCGTAGTTTAGCTAGACTTAATCCATGTAAAATAGTTAAATATTCTTTTTCATTAATATTTATTTCTCTATCCATTTGAGTAATGGTAGAACCTAACGGAGCAAATTGAGAATAAATTCCATCATATTGTTTTATTCTGTTTTCAAAAACCACTAACCTACCTCTGCTCTCTTCTAATTCAACTACTTTATTCAGCCATTCGTTTAACAAATCTTCTTGCGGCACCCATTCTATATTATTATTATAGTTATAATATTCGCGCGCTTTATCCTTTATTTCTTCCTTTAATTGATCTAATTCAATCTCCATATTATGAATTTGGTTAATATTCATTTTATAGGCTTTTGCGTTAGCAATGTTTATGTTAAGCTGAGAAATTTTTTGTCGAATTTTTATCAATTCTTCATTGGTTTTCAACACATCAGAATAGTTCGCATTTTTCTCTTCTATTCTTTTAAGAGCTGAACTTGCGCCTTCAAAACGCATTTTTTCTTTATAGTACTCAGTTGATAAATCTTCTTTGCTTTCAG
>CAIUQQ010000304.1 GCA_903901345.1 uncultured Bacteroidota bacterium
GTCACTCCGTTTTATATTGCAGGCCATTAAGCCTGCAATGAATGTGTTTTAGTTCATTTAAAAATCAAAGTTCACAAATCACATTTAACTTCTGATGAAACATAATTATTTCAAAAGAGGTATTACCTAACACCTCACCATCTATATTTAATAATTGAGGAATTTCGGTTTCTATTTTTATATGATTAGTTTGTGCTAATTTTATTAATGGCGACTTTATATGTCTGCCATTAAACACTTTTGGTAATAGCATAAATAATCTAAACCTTGATTTTTTTTTAAGTATAACAAAATCAATGAGTCCATCGTTTAATTTTGCAAAAGGAGCAACAATCATAGCCTTTCCCCCAAAACGGGAATTACAGGCTAACATTGCACAATACTCCTTATCATAAACCTGATCATTAAAGGTAACTTTAGCTTTAATGGTTGTCTATGAAATTATTGCTAACAATGAAGCAATTATATATCGATAACTACCTAACCAACGCAACTTTTCAGCTAATTTATTAGTATTAGCCACCATGCCGCAACCCACAGAATTAAACGACCAATAGGTTTTTCCATTTGTTTTTACTTCAGCCAAATCTAATAATTTAACTTTACCGTTTAACAGTAATATAGTTGCTTTTTTAACTGATAAACAGTCAATGTCGTGGTTAAATGAATTTCCAGTTCCGCACGGAAAAGCTACAATTGGAATCTTTAACCATTGTTGGTTTTGCATAATAGCATTTACCACTTCAAACATAGTTCCATCGCCTCCCACTACTGCTATTTTACATATCTTTTCTAGCTTAAATAGAAGGGGAAACTTTGACAAATCGCCCAAATCTTTACTTACCAATAGTTCTGTATCATAACCATTTTGTTGCATTATATTAATGGCATAGTTGGCAGCATTAGGCGCATTGCCTGTTCCGGCAAAAGGATTTACTAAAAATAAAATGGTATTAGGTTGATTCATTTTGACAATAATGTTGATTTTTTTTGAATGTTACAATTTAAAATTTAATTAATGCCTACTATTCAAACCAATAATTTCACTAATAATATATTTAAAACATCTAATAACATAAATTATATTGTGATTGTTTCAATGTTAAACACTTTTTTTTGTGTAACCATGCTGTTCAAAATATAACGATGTGTTTTGAAATAAATATTTGCAATTATTTATTTATTATTGACACTTTAAAAGCAATATTTAATGAGTAATTCATTTATGAACAAGCTAAGTTTTAAAAACAAAATTTTTATCAATGCGTTCAACTCATTTCTTTTTTTGATTTGTTTGGTGTTAGGTCTTTGGAACTTTCCAATAGCATTAACCCAGCCAAACATGGCATACATGCCTGGCGACATGGGCGATTCAAGGTTTATAAATTTTATACTTGAACATGGTTATCAATTTATAATTGGGAATGAACCATCGTTTTACAATGCTCCATTTTTTTATCCTACTAAAAACACTTTAGCTTTTTCTGACAATATGGTAGGTACTTTACCAATTTATACTTTATTCCGTTCCCTTAGTTTTGACAGAGAAACAGCCTACCAATATTGGTGGATTAGTTTGTTTATAATAAACTATATAGTAGCTTTTTATTGCTTTAATAAAATTACCAATAACAACTATGCTGCTATTTTAGGAGCCTACTTATTTGCCTTTTCTATGATTATGTTTGGCCAGTGTAACTATACTCAGTTAAACATTCGTTTTATGTTACCTGTAATTATAATGGCTGCCTATAATTTAGCTGTGAGGCCTAATGTAAAACATTACTATTTACTAGTGTTAGCTATTGGTTTTCAGTTTGTATTAGGAATTTATTATGCTTTTCTGTCTATTTATTTATTAGTAATTTTCTTTACATGCTTTGCAATTATTAACTGGAATATTAATTTTATAAAACAACTTTTTATATCAAAGAAACAAAGCGCAAAAACGGTACTATTTACTTTAATAACCATTGGTTTATTGGTTATTTATATGCAAAATTACATTGCAATTTCAAATAAAGTTGGCTTACATCAATTCCATGAAGTATTAAAACTAGTTCCAACGTTTACCAGCTATTTTTTAGCTAACGATGCCAGTATTTGGGCATTTACCAACAGTTATGGCAAGCATTTATTGGAAGATAGGTGGTGGTTAAATGAGTTTTTTATGGGCGCATTTCCAATAATATTATTGCTTTTAAATATTATTTATACCATTAAAAACAAAAGACAAAACATATTTTTGCTTTTTGCAATTGCTATTGCAATAGTTTGCAGTTTACTATTTGCAAACAAATACAGTGTATTATCAATGTTTTATTATTTACCAGGCTTTGGAAGTTTATCGGTATTAGTTCGCGTTATAACAGTAATATTTACCCTTATAGTTTTTGTAAATGTATTGTATTTAAACACCTTATTTTTAAAATTTCAAACATGGAAACTCCCCTTGTTTATTGTGTTATTTACTATTTTATATATTGACAATTATGCAAATGCAAATAGTTTACTTAGAACAAAAAAGGAAACTATTACTAGCAGGTATAAAACAATAGAGAAACAGCTAGCAAATAATAAAAAAACTATATTAGCTATAGTAAATGAAGAGGAAGATTTAAAAAACTATAAAATGCATATAGATGCAATATTATGTGCTCAAACCCATAATATGAAGACTGTAAATGGTTACTCAAGTAACTCACCTGAAAATTATTACGATTTTTCTGTAAAACATAACAGAAAAACATTGAATGATTGGTGTAATTATAATAATTTTGACACCAATATAGTAATTATAATTGATAATATAAACCCAATAACTACGGTTAATAACGAATAAAATAATGTTAGATAAATTTGGAATTGCAAAACGCATTGCAAAAGAATTGCAAGATGGATATTATGTAAACTTAGGAATTGGCATTCCTACTTTGGTAGCTAATTATGTTCCCGAAGGCATTGAAGTAATACTTCAATCAGAAAATGGATTATTAGGAATTGGACCATACCCGTTTGAAGAACAAGTAGACGCTGACTTAATAAATGCAGGCAAGCAAACTGTAACTACTACCAAAGGCAGCAGCTTTTTTGACAGTGCCATGAGCTTTGGAATGATTAGAAGCGGCAGAGTAGACTTAACTGTTTTGGGCGCCATGGAAGTAGCCGATAATGGTGACATAGCCAATTGGAAAATTCCTGGTAAAATGGTAAAAGGCATGGGCGGTGCAATGGATTTAGTAGCATCGGCAAAAAATATTATTGTTGCCATGCAACATGTTAATAAAGCGGGAGAATCAAAATTACTCAAGCAATGTTCGCTACCAATTACTGGCTTAGGTTGTGTAAAAAAAGTAGTAACAGAGTTAGGAGTATTTAATATTACAGAACAAGGTTTTGAATTATTGGAATATGCGCCCGGTGTTACCATCGATTATATAAAATCAAAAACTGAAGGCCGATTAGTTATTTCCAATAATGTTTTTGAAATGAGTATTTAACATTTATAAATGAAAAAATATTACCAAGAAAATCCATTGAATGCCATTTTAATTGTTGCATTTATGGTAAGGTTAGTGGCAGTAATTTTTAGCCAAGGTTATGGCATGAGCGATGACCATTTTTTAATAGTAGAAGTAGCACAAAGTTGGTTAGACGGACGTGATGATAGCCAATGGTTACCCGGACCTACAAACCCTAATGCTGCAGCTACCGGACACGTATTATTATATACAGGAATTCACTATTATATATTTAAAATATTAGCTTTTATTGGCATTACCGAACCAAATACAAAAATGCTAATTTTACGTTTACTACACGCATTACTTTCATTAGTAGTTGTAAAATATGCTTTTAAAATTACAGAGAAATTAAGCAATATTAACAATGCAATTAACGTAGCTTGGATGTGTTCCTTATTATGGTTTATTCCTATGCTAAGTGTAAGAAACTTGGTAGAAATGGTATGTATTCCACCTTTAATTTATGGCACTTGGTTAATAGTAAACAATGATAAGAAAGCAGTTTTACAATTCCTGTTTGCAGGCTTTATAGCTGGATTAGCATTTTCTATTCGCTTTCAAACTTCCACATTTATTGCTGGCTTAGGTATTGTAGTTTGGATTCAATACAAATTCAAAAATGCGTTCTTTTATGGCATTGGTGTAATACTTTCTATATTGGTTTTCCAAGTAAGTGTCGACATGTATATTTGGGGCAAACCATTAGCCGAATTCATGGCTTATTCTGTTTATAACGTAGACAATGCTTATAATTATATAGTTGGAAATTGGTATAATTATTTGCTACTAATAGGCGGAATATTAATTCCACCTGTAAGTTTATTTATTATGTATGGCTTTGCTTTAAGCTGGCGCAAACACTTAATATTATTCCTTCCTGCATTGTTGTTTTTTGTATTTCATTCTGCATTTCCAAACAAACAAGAACGTTTTATAATGCCTGTAGTTCCGTTCATTATTATGGCGGGTTTAATTACTTGGAATGAAATAAAAGAAAAGAATGCTTACTTTATTAAAAACAAAAAGTTTGTAGATAATAGTTGGAAATTCTTTTGGGTTTTAAATACCATTGTATTGATAGTTTTAACTCCTTCGTCTACCAAAATTAGCAGGGTAAATGCCATGAATTACCTTTCGCACAAAACAGATGTAAACTCATTTATTTTTGAAACTAGCAACTCAGGAACAGTGCTTATGCCAAGGTATTACTTACAAAAATGGGTGAATTATTATAATGTAACCAATGAAGATCCAGCTGAAAATTTATACAAATATTTAAAATCAACAAACACTGAACTACCCAATTACTTAGTAGTTGGCGAAGCAGAAAAGTTAGTTTCAAGGTTAACTCCTTGTATAAAAAACTTTGGGAAAGTAGAATATTTAGCCACTATTGAATCAGGCTTTTTAGATAGATTTATGCATTGGATAAATCCTTTTGGTAACGAAAACCAAACCTATTATATTTATAAGTTTGATAGGAAATGAAAGGTTTTCTAAGTTTAATGGTTCTATTGTTATTATTTGGATTTGGAAATTCAAATAAAACAATTGAAGGTGATTTATATTTTGGTTTTTTCCGATTTGGGAACTTTTATAATTTGCCTGATAGTACAATTAAAAAATTAGATAGTATCTTAAATTCTGCTCCTAGAACCAATGAAGACAAAGTACTTTTTGTAAAATATAAAATTCTGAAAAAAGAAAATTTGTTGCATAGTCCATTTGTTGAACTTAAATTAGACAACGATTCTATAATTATATTGTACTTAAACAATACAGATTACGGCAGAATAAAGATTCATAAAATAAAAGATTTACAAGACAACTTGAAAAAAATCAGACTAAAAGTAAATTGCAAAAATTTAGGCTACAACTTGTTTAAATGTGAGAACATTTTGGAAATGAAAAAGATTAATGGTCAAACTTTAATTAATTCTAGAAAGTTGAAAATAGAAGATTATCAATAATATTATTTAATATTTCCTTTGAGTAAATACATCAATTTACATACGCATAGAAAGCCAAGAGTGATTGGTGAAATAGCCATTAGAAACGGCTATTTAAAAACCATTGATTTTAGTAAAATTGATTATCCAATTTCGCTAGGTTTGCATCCTTGGCATGTTCACAAAACCAATATTGATTGGGCTTTAGCACAAATAGAAAAAAATAATACTCAAATAATTGCCATTGGCGAATGTGGTTTAGATAGAGTCATTCAAACACCAATTGAGTTACAACTAAAAACTTTTCATCGGCAAATTGAATTGGCAGCAAAGTATCATTTACCAGTAATAGTTCATTGTGTAAAGGCTTATTCCGATTTTGCTGCCATTGCAAAGCAATACCCAAATGTGCAGTTTGTGCTACATGGTTTTTCGGGAAATGAAGAAACATTACAAATGCTTTTAACTTTTAAAAATGTGTATTTTAGTGTTGGGAAATATTTATTTAACCCCACAATGAATGCAAGTTTAGTAATTGAAAAAATTCCTTTAAATCATTTGTTTTTAGAAACCGACACAAGCAAATATTTAATCAGTGAAATATACCAAAAGGCAACAGAATTATTAGAAATTGAAGAAACAGTTTTAAAAAATCAAATCTTTGATAACTTTGCCAACCTTTTTAAAACAGAAAAATAAATGAAAGAAGTACAACCCTGGATGGGCCGCACCGAGTTATTACTAGGTCCCGATAAATTAAAAACATTAGTAAATTCAAATGTATTGGTAGTTGGTTTAGGTGGCGTTGGTGGAATAGCTGCCGAAATGATAGCCCGTGCTGGTGTTGGCAAAATGACCATTGTAGATGCTGATAACGTGGATCCAACTAATAGAAACAGACAGCTTGTAGCTTTAAAAAGTACAGAAAACAAAATAAAAGCCGAAGTTTTAGGTGAGCGTTTATTAGACATCAACCCTGATTTAGAATTGCAGATTTTACCTGTTTACTTCCGCGATCAAATAACTGAAGAAGTATTGAACAATAATCATTTTGATTATGCAGTAGATTGTATTGACACACTTTCGCCAAAAGTATATTTTATAAAAGCTTGCATCGACAGAGGAATTCCTATTGTAAGTTCAATGGGCGCTGGCTCTAAAGTAGATCCTACAAGATTAAGAGTAGCAGATATTTCAGCTACTTATAATTGCCATTTGGCAAAATATGTACGTAAATATTTACACCGACTGGGCGTTTACAAAGGCGTAAAAGCGGTGTTTAGTGATGAACAAAGAATGCCAGAATTTAAAGTGGTAGAAACACCAGATGACATGCGCAAAAAATCGGTGGTAGGAACTATCAGTTACATGCCAACAGTATTTGGCTGTACTGTAGCCAGTGTTTGCATTAGAGATTTATACAATAGATAGTTTATAGTTTATGGTCGATAGTTTATAGACCATAGACGATAGACGATTGTTGGAGGTTTATGGACCATAGACAAAAGTTTTTTACTATGGTCCATGGTCTATTCACTATGACCTATTCACTATTAATACATAATGATTCTATTGCCATATTTATCGGCAAAACCATCAAATTGTAAAGTTTGAAATGCTTGGAAATTAGTTTTACCTTTTTCCATATTTACAAAGAAATTATTCTTTTCAGAGCTATTATTTGAAGAAACTTCAAGCACTATATTTTGTTTTCCAATAGGTAAAAAAGCGCGAGTATAATTAATAGAATAAGGTAAAAACTGCCAATTACGAGTATCTGCTTTTTCTGTGGCAGCACTTAAAATACTTAAAGCCACACCTGCGCCTTCATTTTCTTTTTTTGCATAAGCAATTGCTGCCTGTTTCAATGCTAATCGTAAAATGGCTTCACCTATTTCTTTTAACATTCTATCGTCTAAACTTTTAAAAGCAATTGCGTTAATATCTTCGCCAATATCTAATTTAAACACATTGTTTAAACTGTCTATTAAAACTGCTTTTTTATAAGTAGGAATACGTGTTACATATTTAGGCCAAGCAACTCTTACAATATTTAAAGCTGTAACCTTTTTTCTGTCATCTTCATTTCCAACATATATAGGAAAACTTAAACCAAGCTCCACATTTACAAAGTTTACATATCCATTTTGGAGTGGATAAATAACAAAATTGACAGAATTTTCATCTTTTATAGGACCAAGTCCATTGTTCCAAAAAAACACTAAAGGCGCAAAACCTTCAGGCAAAAGTTCTGCTTTTAAATTAAACTCTGCTTCATATTTTTCTACTTCATCGTTAAAGTAAATGGTTTTTGCAGTGCGTAAAATATCTTTTTTTAGCTGTAAAGGAATTTCAGTTCCTAACTGAGGCTTATAATCTTCTTTATAAATATTGAGTGAATTTCTGTATGCAATAAACGCATTGTTATAATCTCCTTGCGCATCATATAACATTCCTAATAAATTATGAGCAAAAGCATCACGTCTATATTTATTTTTATTTTCTAAATAATCATTTATTTTTTGGCTTGTAGCAATCATTCGTTTGCAAGCCACCAAAGCATTATCCAAATCACCTAATTGAACAAAATTTAATGTAGCATAATAATGAATCAATATTTGTTCTAATGATTCACCACTATATGTACTATAATTAGGATTTATAAGTACGCTTGCTAATTCAGTAGCATAGTTTTTTCTATAATCTTCTACAAATAAATCGGCTTGTAAAAAATATTGATTGCTTTCAGTATTTTTTCCATTCATCCATAAAATAGTTCCTTTATTTAAGTAAAAAAGTAATCTATTTCTTTTGGGTTTTTGCCACCTAGCATCACTCATTAAAGCTTCAGCTTTATTAATGTTTCCATTATAAACAGCATCCATAACATCTACTTGCTTTTGATAAAAAGTAGCACATGCACTTAGCATAGTTATGGCAAATAGCAATAATATGTAGGTTTTATTTTTGATAAATGAAGTGTTTTAAAAATGGAGAATTATAAATAAAAAGCCTACTTATATAGTAGGCTTTTTATTTAATTTAAAAATTTAGTTTTTAATAGTTTTCTTGATTTGTTTTTGGCCAATCCAAACTTTTTCATTGGTTTCCAAATCGGTTAATTCTAAGTTTACTTGATAAGCTACAGATTTACGGTTTTTATATTCATCAATAACTGAAACAATTACTCCATTCATCATAAAATCAGCACCTTTTTCTTTGCCCCATTTCTTTTTAGTTTCTTCACTAGTAAAAGTTTGTTGGTCATTTCTTTCATCACGAATTGGGCTACGATCCTCAGAACTTTGAACAACTGTAACCGTACCTCCATTAACGAATGCAATTTCCATGTTTTTAATAAAAAAAGTGGCATCAATATATTCACTCGTTTTATTTCTAACAGTTCCAATAATTACTACAGGTTTGCGGTGCAATCTAGCTTCAAAACTAGCTATCCAATTTCTATTAATCATAAGTGCATCATTAATCATTTCTATAGATACTAATTTACTGTCAGTATCGTTCCAACGCCCACTAATATCAGTAGCTAAATTTGGATCTACTCTATCAATTTTTCTGTTTCCACAGCTTGAGCTAATTAAAACTCCTATGGTACTCAATGCTAATATTATCTTTTTCATAAAATGATTTAGTTTAATTTTCTTCAACATTACAAAATGCTTGCCAAAGTTGCTATATGAATTTGATAAAAAATAAAAAATATTTTTTGGCAATAATTTTGATAAGTGATAATTATAAATTTATTTTACAAATCTAAAACCTAGCCAACATGAAAAAATTAATTATCACACTATTAACCCTAATTGCTATTAATCAAATTTTTGCGCAAGCACAAAAACAAACATTACCTGATATAAATTTAAAAGATATAAACGGTAAATTAGTAAATGTTGGTGATTATTCTAAAAAAGGGAAAATTGTTGTTGTAAGTTTTTGGGCTACTTGGTGTACACCTTGTAAAAAAGAATTGAATAATATTAATGAACTTTACGAAGAATGGAAAAGCAAATACGACATTATAGTGGTAGCTGTTACCATTGATAATGCTAGAAATGTAATGAAAGTAAAACCTTATGTGGATGGTCAAGCTTGGCCATTTGATATTTTATTAGATGTTAATAGTGATTTGATGCGTGCCATGAATGTAATCAATCCTCCACACACTTTTTTAATTGACAAAACAGGAAATGTAGTTTATAGTCATACTGGTTACTTAGAAGGCGATGAATTTACTTTAGAAGAAAAAATTAAAGCATTGGCTAAATAATTTTATTGATTAAAAAAATTAAAAGGAGCAAGTTCATAATTTGCTCCTTTTTTGTTTTATAAAACGTTTACATTTTTCAACCACTAAAATACCATAAATTTGCAACGTGGAATTTAAGTTAACAAGCGAATATGTGCCAACTGGCGATCAACCAACTGCTATCAAATCATTGGTGGAAGGATTGAACAGAGGCGATAAAAGTCAAGTATTATTAGGAGTTACAGGTAGTGGTAAAACTTTTACCATGGCCAATGTTATTGCACAAGTGCAAAGGCCAACTTTAATTTTAAGTCATAATAAAACTTTGGTGGCACAGCTTTACAGCGAATTCAAACAATTTTTTCCTGAAAACAGAATCGAATATTTTGTTTCCTACTACGATTATTATCAGCCCGAAGCATTTATTCCGTCAAGCAATACTTATATAGAGAAAGACATGGCTATTAATGAAGAGATAGAAAAAATGAGACTTTCTACTACTTCAGCTTTAATATCTGGCCGAAGAGATGTATTGGTAATTGCATCCGTTAGTTGTATTTATGGTGCGGGAAATCCGAAAGATTATGAAAGCAGTGTTGTAAGATTACACGTAGGGCAAAGCATAGTTAGAAATACTGTTTTGTATGCATTAGTTGATTCACTTTACAGCCGAACTACAGCCGATTTTACTCGAGGAAATTTTAGGGTAAAAGGTGATGTGTTAGATGTTTTTCCTGCTTATGCAGATTTTGCTTTCCGCATTTCATTTTTTGGAAATGAAATTGAAAGCATTGATATCATTGACCCAATAAGTGGAAAAAAACAAGAATCGGTGCAAGATTGTGCCATTTTTCCAGCTAATATTTATGTTACTCCAAAAGAACAATTACATGAAGCCATGCGCGATATTCAAGATGATTTGGTAGCGCAAATTGAATATTTTAAATCTATAGGAAAACACATAGAAGCAAAACGTTTGGAAGAACGTACCAATTTTGATTTAGAAATGATGCGCGAGTTAGGCTATTGCAGCGGCATAGAAAACTATAGCAGATACATGGATAAACGCAAACCTGGTGACAGACCATTTTGTATTTTAGATTATTTTCCAAAAGATTTTGTACTCATGGTAGACGAAAGTCATGTGAGTATTCCGCAAGTACGAGCCATGTATGGTGGTGATAGAAGCCGTAAGGAAAACTTAGTAGAATATGGTTTCAGGTTGCCATCGGCAATGGATAACCGCCCACTTCAATTCAATGAATTTGAAAACATGATTGGTCAAACTATTTATGTAAGTGCCACTCCCGCTGATTATGAAATTAGAAAAACGGAAGGTGTAGTGGTGGAACAAATTATTAGACCAACAGGATTAATTGACCCAACCATAGAAGTGCGTCCAAGTTTAAATCAAGTAGATGATTTATTGGATGAAATAGATGAACGCATCAAAATGGGTGACCGAATATTGGTAACAACTTTAACCAAACGCATGGCCGAAGAGTTAAGTAAATACATGGGCAAGCTGAACATTAAATGCCGATATATTCACAGTGAGGTAAAAACTTTGGATCGTGTAGAAATATTAAGAGACTTGCGTTTAGGAGTTTTTGATGTGTTGATTGGTGTAAACCTTTTGCGTGAAGGTTTAGATTTACCCGAAGTAAGTTTGGTAGCCATCATGGATGCAGATAAAGAAGGATTTTTGCGCAATGATAAATCATTGACACAAACCATAGGAAGAGCAGCTAGAAATGAAAGAGGTAAAGTAATTATGTATGCCGATAGAATGACTGCTAGCATGCAACGAACGATTGACGAAACGGATAGAAGACGCGAAAAACAAATAGCTTATAATACATTGCATAGCATAACGCCAAAAACTATTAAACGAACGCGTGAGGAAATTCTAAAACAAACTAGCATGGCAGATGCAAAACAAATATTTGCACCTGAAGCAAAAGCATATGTTGAGCCAACAGAATTGAACTTAGCCGCTGATCCAATTTTAGAATATTTAAGTAAACCAAAATTAGAAAAAATGATTGGCGAAACTCAAAAACGCATGCAAAAAGCTGCTAAAGATATGGACTTTATGGAAGCGGCTCGTTTAAGAGATGAGATGTTTGCTTTACAAAAGAAAATGGAAGAAATTGGGTAAGGAAATTCGAAAAATAATTCCGATCAATCGGAACGAAATTCGAAAAAAATTCCCCTTTTGAGGGGTGGCCGAAGGCCGGGGTGAAATAATATCAGTTCAAAAAATTTCAAATATCGAGTAAGAAATAACGAATGTTGAAGGAAAATTCGAAAAAATATTCCGATTAATCGGAACGGAATTCAAAAAGTGAATTGCTAACAATGAATAGCCGTTGTGCTTTAGCCAACGGAATTTAATGATTTAAAATTTATTGTCACCCTGAGCGGAGTCGAAGGGCAACATTCAAATTTTCAAGTTTTTTATATTGCTGCATAATTATAAATTGCGAACGAATGAAGAAAATTATTTTTACCCTTTATACTTCCTTGGCTTGCCTTACCTATTTAAGCGCGCAAGAAGGTGATTCCAAAAAAGACAATGGCGAATTTTCTGGGAACTTTCAAAACACGAATCAATTTTATGTAAATGACCCAAAAATTGGTACCAATACTACACAGTACAAACGGGAACTTTCAAGTGCAGATGCTTGGTTATATTTGAGCTATAAATTGAAAGGATATAAATTCAATGTGCGTTATGATATGTTCAATAACTCACCATTGTTTGATCCACAAGCTGCATTTACCCAAAGCGGAATTGGTATTTGGAATTTAAGTAAAGACATTGATAAATTCAATATTACTGTTGGTTATTTCTATGATCAGTTTGGAACTGGAATGGTGTTCAGGGCTTTTGAAGACAGAAACCTTGGATTGGATTTTGCCATTAATGGTGCAAGAGTTATTTATACACCCACAGAAAATACAGTGATAAAAGCATTTACTGGTTTACAAAAATTCAGGTTTGATGTTCGCCCTGAAGTAATAAAAGGGATAAATATTGAGCATAGAATTGAATTCAATGAGAACTTAAATACTCAAATAGGTGCCAGTGGAGTAAATAGAACGATTGACCAAAACACGATGAATAATGTGGTTGGTGCCATCAATAATTACGAGTTAAAAGATAGGTTTGTTCCAAAATACAATGTGTTTTTAGGCAATGTTTATAATACTTTAAGTTATAAAAAAGTTAGTCTTTATACTGAATATTGTCAAAAAAGCGCAGAGGCAATTTTTAATCCCACTTTAGGTAGAATGGAGTTAAAAGATGGAAGAGTTTATTACACCAGTTTATCCTATTCAACCAAAGGTTTGGGAATAAATGCTCAGTACAAACGCATTGAAAGTTTTTCGTTACGTACTTCTCCATTAGAAAATTTGAACTATGGAATGATTGCTTATTTACCAAGTTTAACACGTCAAAATGTGTATCGATTATTGGCAAGGTATAATGCAGTAGTTCAAGAATTAGGTGAAAATGCTTTAGGAATGGAATTTACTATTAAACCGCAAGCAGCCTATTTCAAAAAACACCAAACTACTATCAATATCAATACGAGTATAGTTACTGGTAAAAATGATTTCAATTTAAATAGGATTAATCCAATTGACTTTGCAACAGATACTGCTCGATATTTTAGAGAACATTATATTGATGTATCGCATAAATTCAATAAAAAATTTAAAGCCATGCTAGGATTTCAATATATTAATTATAACCAAAAGCTATTTGAACAAAAATCAAAAGAATATGAATACGTAACTGCCAAAACTTATTTTGGTGAAATGACTTATAAATTAACACCTACACGCTCTATTAGAGTTGAAGCTCAATATTTACAAACCAAGCAAGATTTAGGAAGTTTTGTGAATGGAACAGTGGAATTAAATATAGCACCGCATTATTCTTTCAGTGTGGGCGATATGGTAAATGTAGATAGAGTTATTCGTGATGCAAGTCAAGGTTCAGATTTAGTGCATTATTGGAATGTATTTGGTAGCTATACTTACAAAACTACTAGAATGACCGCGGGATTTGTTAAACAAGTTCAAGGAGTAAATTGTACGGGAGGTGTTTGCCGCGTAGAACCAGCTTTTAGTGGAGTTAAAGTTACTTTACAAACAAATTTTTAAAACATATTTATGAAAAACATATTTAAAATTATAGCTGCAAGTTTATTATTGGTTTCAGCTTGTGAAGAAGAAGCACCTCCAGGTTTAAATTTTACTGCTGAAAGAAGTATTTTTGATACAACATATATTACCAATTTTTTACCCGCTCCTCAAGCAACTAATGTATTAATAGAAGACTTTACAGCAATAAGATGTATCAATTGCCCAAGGGCTCAAAGAGTGGCAAAAAGTATTATGGATGCTCATCCTGAAAGAGTTTATATTTTAGGCATTCATCCAGGAAATGGTGTACTTTCAGCATTAACAAAACCCTTTGATTTAGTTGGTGATGACCATCAATCAAAATATGATTTTAGAACAAAAGAAGGTGGTGATATACTTACCTATTTAGGAGTTCCACAAGGACTTCCAAATGGTGCTATTAATAGAACAATTTTTACCGGTGAAACTAAAAGAATTATTGATGAAACAAAATGGAATGGCAATACTGAAACTTTATTGGCCACAAATTCTATCGTAAATATTGATACTTTTGGTAAAAAAGGCGTTTACTTTTTTGAAGGAAATAAGATTCGCTTAAACATAAAATTGACATATACCGCTAATTCAAATGACTCACAATTTTTAAGTATTGCCGTTATTGAAGACCATTTAATAGACCCACAAGAAGATGGGACACAAATAGTTGACACATTTGAACATAACCATGTTTTAAGGAGAACAATAACCCCATCATTAGGCTCTCAATTAAGGTCATCAATTATTGCCGGACGCGTTTTTGAAAAAACATATGAATATGAAATGACTCCGACTGATTTATGGAACAAAGAAAATTTAAAAGTAATTGTATTTGTTCATGGTACTGATAAAATTAGTAAATTTAACATCATTCAAGTAAAAGAATACGAAATTCACTAATGAAATTATTCTCAAAATTCTTACTTTTTTTAATTGTTTTATTTTGCGCTTGCAACGGTGTTGACCAAGCCTATTTAAACACAATAGTAGCTCACAGAAGCAGTATTGATCACGATTTTTTTAACCCTGAAACTACTCCGTTAGATACGGTAAAATTGAAAACTTTTACTGGGTTAAAATATTTTGAAGTGAACCAAAATTATAAAGTAAAAGCAACGCTAACCATATTTGCTGATATGCCCAATTTTGAATTACCACATTCGCATAATAGCAGCAAACCTTATAAGCAATACGGAAAAATTTCGTTTGTTTTAAATGGTAATAACTATGATTTAACCGTGCTTGAAGCTGTGGTAAAAAAGGAAGAATACAAAAATTATTTACTCATTTGTTTTACCGATTTAACCACCGGAAAAGAAACTTATGGAGGTGGAAGATACATAGACATTGAAACACCAAAAACCAATTTAGTTGATATAGATTTTAACTTGGCTTATCATCCATATTGTGTTTATAATAGTAGTTATACTTGCCCAATTCCTCCAAAAGAAAATAAATTAAATTGCAGCATTGAAGCTGGAGAAAAGTTGTAAATTTTGGATGTTGCCCTTCGACTTCGCTCAGGGTGACAAATATTTTGGATTTTGAATGATGAAAAATTCAACACTTAAACACTTTATACCTCCAAAACAATCAAATCATTACTGAATGCATTCGCATTTTGAAGCACTTTTTCTATTAAATCTTCAAACATATTGATGTCGTACATCATTACATTTTCTATGCGTTCCTGAAATGTTCCATTAGGGAAAATGCGTTCCTTTAGTTTTAACATTTTCACAATATTGTCTTCTTGTTTTTGCTCACGCGCTTTTTTATAAGTTTTAAAATTGGTCATCAAAACCTTTTTAGACTCCAACTTAAATTGCAATATTTCTTTTCCTGATTGTGCATCAATATTTTTCACTTCATCAAATATTTGTTGTAATAAAACATCTATTTGATTGGCGTTATCCATAAAGTTTGTTGCCGAATGTATTTGTAAATATTTATCGGTTAAATCGGCATCATTTAAAAACATATTGCCAATTGTTAAACCCATTTTCTCTATTTTATCTTTGGTTAATTTACCCAATAATAAATAAGAATTACGTTGCATTACCACCGGAAATGGAACTTGATGTGATTCAAAAACTTGTTGCAATTGTAACCAATAAGCAACCTCGGCTGGCCCACCAATATAAGCTAGATTTGGTAAAATTAATTCTTGGTAAACAGGACGTAAAACTACATTTGGACTAAAACGTTCTGGATAATTTTCTACTTCATCTTTTAACTCTTCAGCAGTAAAAACTATATCCGTATCATTTAATTTAAAGTAATTTCCTTCAGGTTTAATTAACCTACGGCCCAATTCAGGATGCAAGTAAAAAAAATTCACTTCCCTCCCATTTATTTGTAATTTATAGTTTTGACTTAAGGCTTTATTGGTTTCTTGAATGCCTTCAAAACTTTTTTGCTCAAAAATATCATTGAACATTACTGGTTTTAAAAGCGTTTTCAAAGCTTTATCATCGGCATCAATAATTACCAAACCTTGGTTTTTGAATAATTCGTGAACTAGTTTTTGTGTTCCTATGCTAAAATTATTGTTCGATAAAAAACTTTCTTGCAATAATTTGATCCATTTTTTGGCTTTATCTCTTTCGCCTAGAATTGGAATCAATTGTTCAATTAAAGCCTCAATTCCAGTATTATCAATATGTCCAACAGGTTTTGAATTGGTTTCTTTTTGCCATTTTATTTCTTTTCCAAATAAATAAATGCTGCTAATTTCTTCAAAATCGTGGTCTTCACTTGCCATCCAAAAAATAGGCACAAAATTTTGTTGTGGGTATTTTTCTTTAAGTTGTTTGGCTAAATTAATAACAGTAGCAATTTTATAAATAAAATACAATGGACCAGTAAACAAAGCCAATTGATGCCCGGTAGTTACAGTAAATGTGTTGGAATTTTTAAGTGATAAAGTGTTTAAGTAGGTTGCCTCATTATCGCCTAAATCAATTCCAGCATTTTTATACTGATTCAATAAAGCTTCTACTAAAACATTTCTGTTATCTACACTAAAATGTTTATTTTTAATGGCTTCGCCAAATGAATCAATGTTTGGAGCATATTTATAAAAAGGTTTTAAAACATCATTTTGTTCTAAATAATCTTTGGTAATGGCAGGTATAAGTCCTGTACTTGTTATTGGAATATTTGTTGACATTGATGATTTTTTGTAATACTCGTCATTGCGAGGCACGAAGCAATCTATTTTTATTTAAACTAAAATTATAAAAGTAAAAAAATATAGTCAATTCGAGCGAAGTCGAGAACCAATTAAAAATGTCTCGACTTCGCTCGACATGACTTCCTAGTCTGACTTTAAACGGCTTCACTTCGTTCGCAATGACGATAAAAAACTAAACTATTTTACCGTATAAGTCAAAATCTTCAGCACTTTCAATTTGCACATTGGCAAAATCACCAATTTTAGCATAATATTTTTTAGCATCTACCAAAACTTCGTTATCTACTTCTGGACTATCAAATTCAGTACGACCCACCCACATGCCATTTTCTTTTCTATCAAAAAGCACTTTATAAGTATTGCCAATTTTAGCTTGGTTTATTTTAGCCGAAATACCTTGTTGAATTTCCATTACAATAGCAGCGCGTTCTTCTTTCACTTCTTGTGGCACATCGTCTACCATAGTTCCTGCATGTGTTCCATCTTCATGGCTGTAGGTAAAAATTCCTAATCTATCAAACTGATTATGCTCTACAAACTTGCATAAATCTTTAAAATCTTGCTCTGTTTCACCTGGATGACCAGCAATTAAAGTGGTTCTAATTGCAATTCCTGGCACTTTATCTCTTATTGAATCCACCACTTCTTGTGTGCGTTTGGTGGTAATTCCTCTGCGCATAATTTTCAGCATATTATCGCTGGTATGTTGCAAAGGAATGTCAATATAATTACAAATATTACTACGTTCAGCCATTACATCAAGCGCATCCATTGGAAATTGACTTGGATAAGCATAATGCAAGCGCAACCATTCTAAACCTTCTACATCCGAAATTCTGCGCATTAATTCAGCCAATTTTCTATCGCCATAAATGTCCAAACCATAATAAGTGCTGTCTTGCGCAATCATCAAAATTTCTTTGGTACCATTTTTTACCAAGCTTTTTACTTCCGTTTCTAATTGCTCAAAAGTTTTAGAAACATGTTTGCCACGCATAATTGGAATGGCACAAAACGAACATGGTCTATCGCAACCTTCCGAAATTTTCAAATAAGCGTAATGACTTGGAGTGGTTAACAAACGTTCACCAATCAATTCGTGTTTGTAATCAGCACCTAATGTTTTTAGTAATTGTGGTAAATGTAAAGTACCAAAATACTCGTCTACATCAGTAATTTCTTTTTCTAAATCGGGTTTATAACGCTGACTTAAACAACCTGTAACATATAATTTATCAATTTGACCAGCTTGTTTTGCTTCTGCATAACGCAAAATAGTATCAATACTTTCTTGCTTGGCATTATCAATAAATCCGCATGTATTGATAACAATAATATTCGCATCATCCTTTGCCGATTCATGCGTAACATCCATTTCATTGGCCTTAAGCTGGCTATATAACACTTCACTGTCCACAATATTTTTGCTACAGCCAAGTGTAATTATATTTATCTTATCTTGTTTTTTGTTTTTTGTCTTCATGTTTTATTTAGCCACTTTACACAATAATTTCATTAATAAAATGATTGTATATATTGGTCTATAATCTTTAAATAAATTTATTGAGTAAATCTGTCTAATCTGTTGCTATTGTATTTTGTCTATTTAAACAACGAATCTACAAATTCCTTTTTGCTAAATACTTGCAAATCGTCAATTCCTTCACCAACGCCAATATATTTTACAGGAATTTTAAATTGGTCGGCTATGCCAATTACCACACCACCTTTGGCGGTTCCATCTAATTTTGTTAATGCTAAGGCATTTACTTCGGTAGCAGCAGTAAAATGTTTGGCTTGTTCAAACGCATTTTGACCAGTGCTAGCATCTAAAACCAATAAAATTTCATGAGGAGTTCCTTCTTGCACTTTTCCCATTACGCGTTTAATTTTTGAAAGTTCATCCATTAAACCAATTTTATTATGCAATCGGCCAGCAGTGTCAATGATACAAACATCTGCATCATTTTCTTTTGCATATTTCACTGCATCAAAAGCAACAGAAGCGGGGTCTGTATTCATTCCGTGGCTAACCACATGAACGTCATTTCTATTTCCCCAAATTTTTAATTGCTCCACAGCGGCTGCTCTAAAAGTATCTCCTGCACCTAAAACTACTTTTTTACCAGCTTTTTTAAACTGATTTGCTAATTTACCAATGGTGGTAGTTTTACCAACTCCATTTACGCCAACCACCATTATTACATATGGTTTTTGGCCAGGTAAATTTTCAAAACTGCTTAAATTTTCGTTGTCATTTTCGTCTAATAATAAAGCAATTTCTTCCTTTAACATCAAATTCAAATCGGAAGTTCCAACGTATTTATCTTTAGCAACACGTTTTTGTAATCGGTCAATAATTTTCAAAGTAGTTTCAATTCCAACATCAGAAGTCACTAAAATTTCTTCTAATTTATCTAAAAAATCGTCATCAATTGAAGATTTACCAGCAATAGCTTTGCTAATTTTATCGAATAAACTAGTTTTAGTTTTCTCTAAACCTAAATCTAGTTTTTCCTTTTTTTCTTTGCTGAAAAAATTAAAAATTCCCATTGTAATTTACTTTGTAAGTATTTTATTCATTGAATAAAACAAAAATACTTGAATAAAAATTTTGTTTATAAAAACACAAAAAGCATTCTGATTATCTTCAGAATGCTTTTCATCGTTAAATATTGAAAATGTAATTATGCTTGAAAAGCAGCTTTAACATTCTCGTTAGGTATAATTAGTGATTTAAAAGAGTAAGCTCCTTTTTTGTTTTTTACAGCACGATAAATTTTAGCGAAATCTTTACCAGATCCTGTTTTTAACGTTGCAACTACTTTCTTTGCCATTGTTTAAATTCCTCTTTGTTTAAGGGTTAATTACTTAATTTCTTTATGTACAGTTTTACGTTTTAAAATTGGATTGTATTTTTTCAATTCTAAACGCTCAGTTGTATTTTTTTTATTTTTTGTAGTGATGTAACGGCTTGTTCCTGGCATGCCTGAATTCTTATGTTCAGTACATTCCATAATCACTTGTATTCTGTTTCCTCTTTTTGCCATTGTTTAAATCTCCTAAATTAAATTTTGCCGTATTTAACAAAATCGTTTAACACTTTTGTTATTCCTTTTTTCGAAATAGTCTTGATTGCCTTTGTGCTCACGCGTAAAGTAATCCACTGACCATCTTCAGGAATAAAAAACTTTTTATCTTGTAAATTAGGATAAAAACGTCTTTTAGTTTTTGCATTTGAATGCGAAACGTTATTACCTTTCAATGCTTTTTTACCAGTTAAATCACAAACTCTCATCTCTTTTTTCTTTTATAAGGGCTGCAAATATCTGTTTTTTATTCTCAAATACAAGCAGTATTCAAAAAAAAACCAAAAAAAACTTCAGAAACCTTCAAATTATTTTCTATTTAACTGTAATTCAACTATTACTAATCCAAACTTTAAATATTATCATACTTTAAAATATATCAAACTGTTTTTAATACTTTCGCACCATGATAAAATGGTGGAAAATAACAGGATTTATTTTAGTGCTTTATTCTATTGTTCAAGGTTTATTTGGTGCAATTCCTAATTTACCAATATTAGAGAATAGCATTCGGAATTTATTTTTTCATGTGCCCATGTGGTTTACCATGATTGCTCTTTTATTATTTTCATTTATTAAATCGATTCAAACTTTAAACAATAAGAACTCTGTTAACTTAACATTTGATGCGGAAGCAGCAATTTTTGCAAATACCGCCATGCTTTTTGGAGTGGCTGGATTATGTACCGGAATGATTTGGGCTAAAAATACTTGGGGCGCCTATTGGACTCCCGATCCTAAATTAAATGCAGCAGCAGTTGCCATGCTATTATATGCAGCTTATTTTGTATTGCGAAGTAGTATAGTAGATGAAGAAAAACGTGCGCGCATATCGGCTGTATTTAACATATTTTGTTTCCCAATATTTGTAGTTTTGGTATTTATTTTACCTCGACTAACAGATTCATTACACCCGGGAAATGGCGGAAATCCTGGCTTTAACAGTTATGATTTAGACAGTAGATTAAGAATGGTGTTTTATCCTGCCGTATTAGGTTGGGTATTCATAGGTTTTTGGATAGCCGATATTGGCAAAAGAATGAAAAAAATAAGCAACGAATTATAGCATGAAATTAATTTTAAATCAAGCAAAAATAGACTCAAGTAAATTACCCGATATGTTTGGAGGTAACAAAATGGATGTAGTTGTAATAGTAATTGCTATTATTTTTACGTTATTATGTGGTTATTTGGTGATGATGGATTTGAGGTTACGTAAAATTGAAAAAAATAACGAGATAAAAAAATAACATCATGAAAAAAACAAGTATCATCATTATTGTGCTAATTGCTTTAGCAATAGGTGCAATTATAAGTACTACCAGCGATGCAAGCAGTTATGAAAACTTTGGTGTGGCGGCTGAAAATCCAGGTAAAGAGTTTCACATTGTAGGCACTTTAAATAAAACAAAAGAAAAGTATTTTGACCCTAAAAAAGATGCAAACTATTTTACTTTTTATTTGATTGACGATAAGGGTATAGAACAAAAAGTGGTGTATCATGCTCCGGAACCAGCTGATTTTGAACGCAGCGAAAAAATTGTAATCATTGGTAAAATGGATGGTGACCATTTTGAAGCAAGCAAAATATTATTAAAATGCCCTAGTAAATATACCGATAATCAGGTGAAAGGGAAATAAAATTAAATAGAAAATTCTAATAAAATAAATAATAAATTCGAAAACCCATTCCGATTTATCGGAACGAAATTCGAAGATAATTACCGGAAAATTATTAAAAAAAAAAGCCAAATTCGAGTTTCGAGTTTGGCTTTTTTTATTGAATATACTTGTAATAAAATTGGGATGGTTATTAAACAACATTGCAATAAATTTACCCATAAAAAAACCTTCCTGAAATAACTTTCAGGAAGGTTTTATTTACTCATGAATTATATCTCATAATTCATAATTCACAATTCATGAATTATTTACCGCTAACCATAAACTTAACTGTTTGCATGCCATTGGCATTGCTAATGTTTAACAAATAAACACCATTGTTTAATTGGCTAATGTTTAATTGCTCGTTAAAGTTTTTAGCATTGATTGTTTGTTTCATTATTTCTTTACCTAAAATATCAGTGATTACTAATTGTGCAGGTAATTGGTTAATGTTTTCAATGTTAATATTTAACTCAGCGTATGCTGGTGAAGGATAAACAGAAATATTACTTGCAATGCCATTCACTTCATTCACATTTGTTTTATTAATAACAACTACAGTTCTAACTGCAGTTTGCATATTTCCTGCTAAATCAGAAACTGAATAAGTAATGGTATAAGTTCCAGTTTTGCTTGAATCAATAGTGCTTACTTTAGTAATTTTACTAGTAATGATTCCATCAATATTGTCAATAGCAGTTGCGCCAGCATCTATGTATGAGTTAGTGCGTTGCAATGTATCTGGGTTTTTACCTAAAATAGTAATTACAGGTTTAATAGTATCTGGAGCTAACACGTTAACGATACGAGTCACTGAATCCATGTTTCCAGCTAAATCTCTTACTGAATATGAAATAATATATTCACCAGCAACGGCAGTATTTACAGTTCCTGATTTTACAATTTTACTAGTAATATCTCCATCTTTGTTATCAAGCGCGGTAGCACCTAAATCATTATAAACGCTGTCTTTTTTAACGGAAAAAGGATTAGCGCCAATTATAGTAATAACAGGTTTGGTTTCATCAATTTTTGAAAAGTCAGCATCGTTAGAATCACGAGGAATTAATTTAAAGTTTCCGTTTCCAAAATACATTGGTCCTTGAATATAATTCATTTTCATACCAACATAAACTTTTGCGTTATAGCCTTTAAAATTGGTATTTAAATCATCTACTCTTAAACTTGAACCATTATTTTTATTTAATGCAAACTCACCAAAATCACCTGGAGTAGAATTGTTTGCATCAGGATTTTTGCTTGTAACTGTTAAGCTATCAAATTTAACCAATACCCCTTCCCATTTATTTCCATAATTTATATTTGTCATTGCAAATGAATCAATAGATAAATCGGTTTGAAATGCAGGTAAAGGATTTCCTGAAGAAATTATTGAACTCAAAACATTATTTAAAGTAGTAATATTAAATGATTCTCTAACAGTAGCTCTAGTAATTAAAACCGAATCACCCACATTCCATTTTGAAGTACTATCAGCTCCAGAATTTTTAACAATAAATATAGCCGAATTAGGACCATTTCCATCTTGAACTGTTATTAAACTCCCAAAGTTTTTACCTGTTACAATGCCTCTAACGTTTATATTCAACAACGAATCACCATTCCAAATACTTGTACCATTCGTGAATGAACTATATTGTAACGTTTTAATTTTATTTAAGCCATTTGGACCTGTAACATAGAATTTGTTTCCAATAGTAAATGGATCAGGAACTAAAGTAGTTCTGCTTTTTTTATCTGTTGCACTCACCCAATATGTCATTACACATTCATTATTGGTAGGAGGAATTTGAGCTAAATAATAATTTGGAAAATTAGGAACAGCAGTTAAACTTACTGAATCCATGGTATTTGTAACAGAATTTTTAAAATACACTTTACTATTAGCTAAGGTTGTATCGCCTACAGTTATTTCAAATATTAACTTTGTTGTATCAGTTGATTTAATTATTGTTGGATTTTTACTGATAAATTTAATCGATGGTGGACATGCTGTACAGATTTTATAATCACCAGGATAAATCGGGGCAATACCATATCTTACATCTGTTGCACTTGGAGGAGTTCCAAGCGTATATTCTGTAACAACACCTTGAATATATTCTAATCTTGTTCCAATGGCTGGAGCAATAAATCTACTTGTATTTACGACATTCAAACCTGTTGAATCTCCATTTGCGTCATTTCTGAAATATGATGAAAAATCCCTAATGTCAATTACATTGCCGAAATCATCTATAACACTCCACGTAGTCCTATTATTGCTTACAGTTTTTGTATAAACAGTCACATTTCTTAATCTTACTAAAGTACCTTCCCATTTTTCACCGGTAATTTTTTGTTGAATTCTTTGAGAATTCGGATTACCTTTCATTAATTGGTCAGCTGCTATTTCTGAATAAACTAAAGTATCAGGAGTTAAACTTAATTGTTCCACTCCATTTTCCCAATTAGGATTACTTCTAATCATGTTTACTTGTGTTTCTCCTTGGGAAAATTCCCTAATTACTCCCGTAACTCTAACTTTATAACCAACTGCTAAATTGTCATAAAATTTGCTTTCTGCAAGTAATACAGCTAAAGTAGCGCCAGTACCTGATGGTTCACACATAACTTGTACACCACTCCAAGGTCCACCACCCTTACGTTGAATAAATGTTGCTTTTCTAGATGTAGATAATCCATATGATTTTGGATTTGCAATTACAATTCCTTCAATCCTAACTGTATCCCTATAAACAGTATCTTTAAAAATTGGTGTCGTATAATCAGGTAAAGTAGCTGTTGGTGCTTGATTAGGAGTTGTTATTAAACTTAATTTAGTTGGATTTACATATTGAACTGAATCAATTGGAATAATTGGATAAGGATTCTGCGCATTGGCAATTAATCCACCCAAAATGGTTGTGAAAAGTAGAATTGTCTTTTTCATTTTTTTGTTTGTTTAAGTTATTTATTTTGTATTTTTAGTTTATTAATTTGGTTACTGAGCTTGTCGAAGTATTATTTTATCACTGCAAAGTTACCCGTTTGAACTATATCTGTGGCTAAATCTTTTACACTATACATATATATTCCTTGCGTTATCTGGTTTTTGGAATCGCTTAATAAATCCCAAGCGTGTTCGCCACCTGTCATTATTGTCTTTTCCCTATCACTTAATCTATCAAACCAAGCATTCCCTTCGCCATTATATGTATTTGAATGGTGTTTAAAATTTGATATTACATCACCACTGGTGGTATAAATTGTAATTTCGCAGTTTTGGGGTAAATTATAAAAATACAATTTTCTAGTTCTTGAAGTGGTTCCATCCCAAGCCGCACTGGTATTATACGGATTTGGGTAAACACCAACTTTTGTATCTTGGTCTTCTTTGGTGAAATTATTGGTTTCGCTACCCGCAAAAACCCTGAAATCATTTCCGCTAAATGATGATTCTAACGATTCTAAATTTAATTTTTTGTTTCCTTTATCAAATGCAGTTACAATTATTAAATATTGCCATCCGTTACTTATGTTATTTATAGTATAACTATAGTAATATTTTGTAGTATCACCTTCAAATATGATTGGTTGTGGCAAACGAATCAAATCAAAGCCATTGTTATTACCAACATCATTTCCGGTACTATCCCAAGTGCCAATTAAGTTACGAGCATCGGTAAAGTTCGGTTTTAAATCATCCCCTATTTTGCTTGAATAAATTTTATAACCTTCAAAATCTTTTTCTCTTGTGATAGGATCCACTGACGTTTCGGCATTATTACTCCAATAAATAGTTAGTTTTTTATTACCAGCTATAATTTTAACTTTCGGATCAGCGGGAGGTTCCGGTAAAACAAAACGATCTAATTTACCATTTTGATTCAAATCTTTTTCAACTGAATAAATCCCAGTTTCATCGGCATCTTCACCCAAATAGGTAGACCTACTTCTGTTAAAATGTTCTTTCAATTCCGCTTGAGAACCATCAGTACTTAAAATTGATTGTGATTGATTTTGAACAAAATCTCTTAATTGTTTAGCTGAAACAAAAGCCATGGTATAAGTCATGCTAGAATCTGGTTCTAAAGAACGAAACGGCCCAACACTCATTAACTGCAACCAATTAGAAGGAGCACCATATGTTGGTCCGCCACTTGAATTCAAATCATTGGAATCAATTCCAATTGCCATTTTATTGTAACGGGTTAATTCATCATTAGGGCCAATAAATGGTGGAGTGGTAGAACCAAAAGTCCAGAAATTAGCATTATAAGTTGGCGCGGTAAAACCTTTATTGGTAAATATTTCGGGCTTACTTGGGTTAAAGAATAATCCATTCCAATCAACACCTAAAAATTGCATGGCACCATAAGAACTTATAAAATTATAATCATCAGCAGATTTTGCAGCCATATAAGCTACAATTGCATTGTTTTTTTTGTCAACAAAATTTCTTCCTCTTTGAAAAAACAATGAACCTGTTTCTCTCGTTACGTTTACGTTTCTAACTACTAAATCGGAAAAATTTCCAACATAAATAGAATCCCACCTTTCTTTGCTTTTATTAGTAATGATATAATTAAGAATCACAAAATAATCGGCATAAGAATAATTCCAATTTAGCACTTCCAATTTTACAACAGCTTTTAAAGGATTACTATGTCCGTTAATGGGAATAGTAGTTCCAGGAATAATGGTATTGCTATCGGTCATTTTTATTACAAAATCTTGATGAGAAATTGCTGAATTTGAATAATTAGCACTTTTTGTTAAATTAGATCTCTCCAACACATTTGACAGTGCTGTAAATTCGAAATTTCCAGCACCAGACGAGTAACCTGAGCTACTTTCAGCACTTGTACTCGATACACGAACTTGTCCGTTCACATAAGCACCAATCCATAAACCAGCTTCAAACAAATGTTCTACTCCACTTCCTCTCGGATAAGCCATAGATGGAGCACCGCTAGTATTGGTTCTAACAGTTGGTCTGCCTATAGTTCCAAAATTATTAACGGTTAAGCCCAACCTGGATGCAGTAGTAAATTTACCTTCGTTTTTTACTTGGCTAAATATGTTTGTTGACAATTTCGAAAACACTGGACTAGTATACGGCGAGATTGTTCATGCGTTGTTATACTCTGCAATAGAAGACGTAAAAATCGTAATGAGCGACGGTACACTTATTTACGACGCAGAAACAAATAGTTGGAAACAATCATTGGTCGTTCCTGCGTTGTTGTCAGAAAAAGAAAATATATATCATATCAAGACCATAGAGCCAAGATATGTAGAATGTAGTATCGAAGGAACTATCTGTAACCAATTAGATAATGAGAACGGTGATACAATTCAAATCACTGGTGAAAATGAAACATTATGTATAGTAGATTCACTACCAGATTTAGTAAATGAAGACGGTACGATTTTAGAGAATAATTTGTCAAAATATATTTTTAGACA
>CAIUQQ010000305.1 GCA_903901345.1 uncultured Bacteroidota bacterium
GCTGAATCTTGCATTCGCTCGCATCTTACGAGTGAGCATATTGATAAGCCTCCGGCTGATTTATGTAATTAATGGCGGGGCGCCAAACAAACCCACACTCGCAAGATGCGAGCGAGTGCCTATAGAAACAATTTTCCAACAAAAAAAATCTCTTTTATATATTAAATCATATTCGTTACGTTGAGCCTTTATGGGAAAAGAATTAAGTTTAGAATACAATACTGAACGCAGTAAATTAATTTTATCGGAATACGGACGCAGTATTCAAAAAATGGTGGATTACGCTACCAAAATTGAAGACGTTGAAAAACGCCAAAAAGTTGCTAATGAAATATTGACTTTAATGGGTCAGCTGAATCTTGCATTCGCTCGCATCTTACGAGTGAGCATATTGATAAGCCTCCGGCTGATTTATGTAATTAATGGCGGGACGCCAAACAAACTCACACTCGCAAGATGCGAGCGAGTGCCTAAATAGACATAATGAAATGCTATAAAAATCTCTTTTATATATTAAATCATATTCGTTACATTGCGCCTTTATGGGAAAAGAATTAAGTTTAGAATACAATACTGAACGCAGTAAATTAATTTTATCGGAATACGGGCGCAGTATTCAAAAAATGGTAGAGTATGCTACCAATATTGAAGACGTTGTAAAACGTCAAAAAGTTGCTGATGAAATATTGACTTTAATGGGTCAACTAAATCCGCATTTGCGTGACATAGCTGATTACAAACACAAATTATATGACCATTTATTCATTATTTCTGATTTTAAATTAGACTTAGCATCGCCATACCCAAAACCTACTCCAGAAACAGTTTTTGTAAAACCAGCAGCCATGAAATATCCACAGCAACGAATTACTTATCGTTTCTATGGTAAAAACATTGAGAAAATGATTCATAAAGTTACAGAATTGCCTGAAGGGCCATTTAAAACTTCATATATCAATGCAATTGGTAGTTTTATGAAAACAAACTGCAGAAATTGGAATGATGAAGTAATTGGTGACGAACAAATTATGGCTCATTTAGCGCAATTAAGTGAAGGTAAAATTATTATAAACGATGCTGGGGAAATAGATTTTAAAGCGCAACAAATGCGTAGAATGAATAATAACCAGAATAATAACAATCCAAACCAAAGAAATAACAATAATAACAACAGGAATTTCAGAACAAATAACAATCCGAATAATCCTAATAATCCTAATAATAACAGGAATAACAACAATCCCAATAACAGAAAACCTAATCCTAACAATAAACCCAATAACCCAACTTTAGGAGCTAACGACAGCGGTTATAGAAAGTTTAACTCCAAAGATCGCTAACCTTTTTTGTTAATTTTAAACATCAAAATGCAAAAAATAGCCAATTATATCAATGGTTCATTACAGAAGCCAACTGCCAACAACTATTTAGAAAATATCAATCCTGCTACCGGAAAAGTATATTCACTTTGCCCCGATAGCGATGAAACTGATGTAAATTTAGCTTATCAAGCTGCTAAAGATGCTTTTCCAGCATGGAGCAATATGAGTGCAAATAATCGCAGCAAAATTTTATTGAAATTAGCCGATTTAATTGAACAAAATATTGATAAATTAGCCATTGCTGAAAGCATTGATCAAGGTAAACCAGTTTGGTTAGCCAAGTTGGGTGAAATACCTAGAGCAGTAGAAAATATTCACTTTTTTGCTACTGCAATCGAGCATTTTGCAAGTGAGTCGCACTCCATGGGAAGCCACGCCATTAACTATACTTTGCGCACGCCAATTGGAGTTGTGGGCTGTATCAGTCCTTGGAATTTGCCCTTGTATTTATTTACTTGGAAAATAGCTCCTGCCTTAGCTGCGGGCAATTGTGTGGTGGCAAAACCTAGTGAAGTTACTCCCATGACCGCCTTTTTATTTTCGGAATTATGTATTGAAGCAGGATTGCCAAAAGGCGTATTAAATATTGTGCATGGATTAGGTGGAAAAGTAGGTTCGGCCATTGTTGCACATCCAGGAATTTCGGTGATTTCATTTACGGGCGGAACTAAAACTGGTGCGGAAATAGCAAGAGTTGCTGCGCCAATGTTTAAGAAGCTTTCATTAGAATTAGGAGGAAAAAATCCAAATATCATATTTGCAGATTGTAATTTCGATAAAGCAGTTGCTGAAAGTGTTCGTTCTTCATTTACCAATCAAGGGGAAATTTGTTTGTGTGGTTCCAGAATATTTATTGAAAAACCAATTTACGAGAAATTTAAAGCAGCTTTTATTGAAAAAGCAAAAGCCATGAAAGTGGGCAATCCCCTTCTCGATGATACCAAAGTTGGCGCCATTGCCAGTCAATTGCATTTTGATAAAGTACTTAGTTATATTGACCTTGCCAAGGAAGAAGGTGGAACTATTTTATTAGGCGGACATGCAATTCAATTAGATGGTGAAAATGCGGATGGATATTTTATTGCACCAACCATTATAGAAGGTTTAGCGTATAACTGCAGAACCAATTTAGAAGAAATTTTTGGCCCAGTAGTTACCTTAACTCCTTTTGAAACCCAAGAAGAAGTTTTAGAAATGGCAAATGCTACGCAATATGGTTTGGCGGCCACTGTTTGGACAGAAAATTTGAATACGGCACACCACATGGCAGCGCAAATAAAAAGTGGAATTGTTTGGATAAATTGCTGGCTTTTACGCGATTTAAGAACTCCGTTTGGAGGCATGAAACAAAGTGGTGTTGGCCGTGAAGGTGGCTGGGAAGCTTTAAGATTTTTTACTGAACAGAAGAATGTTTGTATAAAGTTATGAAGTGTTAATTGATAAGTTATAAATGATAAAGTATATATAATAACAGTTAATATTTGATAATTAAATTGCTTTGTGATTTTAAAAATAACTTATAATACAACACATGAATAATAAAATAAAAATAACCTTACTAGCTTGTATGCTCATTGCAACAAGTGGATTATTAGCTCAAGTGCAACAAAAATCCAAAAGTAGTAACCTGAATTTTCCTTTTGGAATAAACAACGGTTTTGGTGTTAGTACTAAACATTTAGGGAAGAATGGTTATCAAGTTAAGCTTGATAGTATTACAACTATAAATTGGAATGCTTCAACAAACAGCTATGAGGCTAATATGGCTACTAGAAAATTTTATTATGATAGTTTTGGAAAAAATAACTTACAAGTTGTGGGAATGATGGTTGATTCAGTCACTTACCAAGATATTAATAGATCTGAAATTACTTATAATGAAAATAATAAGGCAATTTTGATTTTTAACACAACAATTATCGGAATAGATACTTGGATAAATGACGAAAAAGTAGAAAAAAATTATGACGATAAAGGCAATAATACAATCATGAAATTTTACCAATGGAAAACTGATAGTAACAAATGGGATACATATCTATCAATTTATCTAAGTTACAATAACAATCATGATATTATCACAGAAATTGATTCATTGAATTTTGTAAACAATAAATCTGCAAGAAAAATTGAATTTATTTATGACAATAAGGGTAATAATATTAGTAATACAACTTCACATTTACTAAACACAAGTTGGATAAAATTTTCTAAAATAGATTATACTTTTGATGAAGCTAATAATTTAACAAATACTGAAATTAGATCGTGGGATTCAGCTAGAAATGAGTGGTTTATTGGCACCAAATTATTTAATACTATAAATTCAAAAGGTGAAACAATTGAAAGTAAAAAGTATTGTTGGAATGGTAATAACGGCCCTTCAGGTGAGCCTTTTAGAAGTTTATTCACTTATAATAGTTCTGTTAATTTTGATGAGGTTGCTTGGCCAAGAAATATTGATTTATTTGAAACCACTTATAAAAGTCAAATATTAACTATAAATAGCCAAGTTCAAACAAACAACGTATGGGTAAACAATCAACTTCAAACCTATCATTATAGTCCTTTTTCAACTGGCACTAGCATAAACGAATTAACCAAAACCAATATCAATATTTATCCAAATCCTTCCAATGGAATGATAAATTTAATTACCAACGAAACTATTGAAAATATCAATATTACAGATGTTAACGGAAAATTGGTTCACCATCAAACTAACAACTCCCCTATTGATTTAAGCCTAAAAGCAAAAGGAATATATTTTGTAAATATTACTACAGAAAAAGGAGTAATTAATAAAAAGATAGTTTTGAACTAATTGGAAATTATGATGAAATCAAATTTTATAAAGTAATCGACCTAGCAAATGGCAAAAATTAAGGTTTTAAATTCCGAAATATCAGTTGTAAAATTAAATGAGGCTGATTATATTTCTATCACAGATATTGCAAAACACAAAACAGACGATTCTAGCGCTGTTATTGGTAATTGGATGAGAAATAGGAATACAATTGACTTTCTAGGTCTTTGGGAAACTTTATATAATCAGAATTTTAAACCCCTCGAATTCGAGGGGTTTAAAAAAAATGCTGGTTTAAATGCTTTTACATTATCACCTTTGAAATGGGTTACAAATACCGATGCAATTGGTATTATTGTTAAATCAGGCAGATACGGAGGCACATTTGCGCATAAGGATATAGCATTCAAATTTGCAAGTTGGATTTCTGTAGAGTTTGAATTATATCTTATCAAAGAATTTCAACGATTAAAAGAAGAAGAGCAAAAGCAATTTGGCTGGAATGCTAAAAGAGAATTAGCCAAAATAAATTA
>CAIUQQ010000306.1 GCA_903901345.1 uncultured Bacteroidota bacterium
AAAATTAAAAAATAATAATGAATTTAGATTTATCAATCAAACACCTAAAATCCGACATCAAAAATTGTTTAAATGCTTCCTCTTTTCTTAAGCCAAACAAAGGTAAAAACAATGGTAAGTATAAAATACAAATATGCTTTTCCTTCTACAAAGTTTTCGAAAATTGAAATATAAAATCCTACCAAAAGACAAATAATTGCTAATACTAACCAATTTCGAAGAATCCACTTTTCCATTATTTTTTGATGCTTAAAATGCCTGTTATTTTATAAATTTTATATTGCGAAAACGCTGTATTGCTTTCCAAACCTTCTCCATAAATAATTTCATCAGGAGTAGTAATTTTCACATTATCGTTGGTGTTTATTTTATTGGTTTTTTCGTCCCAAACTAACGATTCTGTTCTTAATGTATCGCCTTTTATATTTACCACAATCACCTCATTTTTAACAGTCATGGTTCTTAGTCTGTCGTTTCTAATGGCATATTTTGATTTTATATAACTAGTAATTTTTTTATCTTTATTGTAAAAATAAGCAGTAATGCCTTTTTTCATAATTGATTGATTACTTTTTTCGTTATCATATCTTTCAAGCATTGGCGCAAATACTTTTGCTTTAACAAAACCAGAATCTGTATAGTTTAATAGAATATTTGTCCCAATTTCTAAAGGTAAATTATCGGAAGCAGTAAGCACTTGTATTTTTTCAATATTATCGTTTTTACAAGATTGAAAAAGTACAATTACTGAAGTAAAAATAGCAATAAGAATGGTTTTTTTGAAAATAGAATTAGTCATATTTATATTTAATAAACCACCTATCAGAAAAAACCAAGCCAATTGTTAATTTATAAAATTCTTCACTTATCAAATTAGTATTTGCACCACGTGTTAAATATTCAAATCCAACATTTACGCGTGAAAATTTCTTATACCTATCTCTTTCAGCAATTGGAATTCCAACTCCACAACTATAGCCTGTAATGTTTACAGACTGATTATCAATAAATATATTAGTTTGTTCCTTTCTATAACCAAGTCGGTATTCTATGCGTTTAAAATAATTTCTTGAATCTTCTTTTAAATCAGGAAGCCAACAAGCACCAACATTAAAATGCCAAGAGTTTTGAAGACCTTTATTTTGTCCATAACTACTGTAATTACTCCACGCGGCAGTTCCAAAATCGGCAGCTACAGTCCAATTTGTATTATTTGTAATTGCTATTCCATATTTTATTTCAAATGGAATTGTAACGGAACCAGTTTTTGTTTCGTCTGTTTTAATGGAATCTTTTCCTAAATCCAAACCGCCAATTGCAAGTGTTCTAAATGAATATCTTTGATTTCCTGTTAAATTAGTTTCTGCATTAAAAGTAAGACCAGCATTTATTGAAATAGGTTTTTTATTACCTCTTACCATTTTTTTATGTTCAAATCCATTTGAATCAACAATGGTTTGATATTTTGGTAAACTAAAATTTAAACTATCAAAATGCGATTGAAATCCATATTCAATTAAAAATCCATTTACATTGTCTTTTCTTTCTGCCGACCAATTAAAAATATAATATTGAGAAGGTGTAGTTTGAATCATTCTTGAATTGATTTGACCAAAAATATATCCTACATTTACGCCTGCCGATAAGTATTTATTTATTTTAGTACCAACTCCAAAAAATGCTCTTGTTAATCCACCGCTTCCTAGTTGTGAAGTAGTAGCATTCACATCAATCAAAGCATTAAATGTATCTACTTTTAAAACTGTTGTTCTTCTAATATCATAACCTAAAGCGGAATAAGGTGCAGCTCCAAATGCAACGCCAATTCCTTTTTTTGAAATTAAAGTTCCAAAATTAAAGTATGCCAAGCCTGAAAGTGATGCATTTAAAGTAGAACTTCCACTTTTTAGCGTTCCATTATTTAACATGGCACCAGCTTCTAAATTTGTTTGTGCCAAAGCACTATAAGATGCTGGATTTAAAATATTTAAATCGTATTTTCTTCTAAATCCTTGGCTTACTTGTCCCATATTTCCAAGTGTAGCCGAACCAATATATTGCAAATCGCCAACTCCAAAAAATGAATAAGGACTTTGAGTTAAATTTTGTGAGTATGAGCTGAAAGTTTGAAACAAAATAGACATCATAAAAACGATATAGATTTTGTTTTTTTCTTTAATAGATTGCCAATTGTGGGCTTTATACATTGTATGTTAATATTTTATTGAGTCCAAATAATGTTAAATATGGATGCGCAAATAAGGCTTTTTTTAGGTGTTTTTCAAACAAAAAACAATTTCCACCACTTAAAACTATTTCAGTTTCGCCAAATTTTGCTTCATATAATTCAATTCTGCTTTTAATTTCTCCTAATAATCCAAAATATGCGCCACTTTGCATGCAACTTTCAGTAGAATTTCCATTAAATTCTATTGGTTCTTTAAAACTTAAAAGTGGCAATTTAGCTGTAAAATGATTCATAGCTTGCAAACGCATGTCTAACCCAGGCGAAATAGCTCCTCCCAAATATTCCTTTTTACGATTCAAAAATTCAAAGGTTACACAAGTACCTAAACTTATTACTAACACATTTGAATCATTATTTAAATGAATCGCAGCAGCTATTAAAGCTATTCTGTCTAATCCTAAAGTGCTTGTAGTTAAGTAATTAATTTGAAAAGGTAATTTAGTTAAGTAGTTGAAAGTTAGTAGCTTAGTTTTTATTTGAAGCATTTGCAGAAGAAGTTCTTCACTTTCATTTACATTACTAATAATGCTATGTTCAATTTGATTTTCAACAATAATATTTTCAATATTTTCAATATTCAAAACATCTAATATTATAGTTTCTAATAAGTTAGAATTTTCGAAAATTCCAATCTTAGTTTTTGTATTACCAATATCTATGCAAATGTTTTTCATAATAGTTGTCAGTTGTCAGTTGTTAGTTGTTAGCTGATAGTTTTTAGTTCTTTGTTAAAAATCTATCAACCATCAACTAAATTATCATTTCTAATTCTTTGTGAGCAAATTCTTGCAATTCATTGCCAATTAGCACTTTTAGCAATCCAAATTCATTTACACTTTTAATTTGCCCTATTACCAATTGGTTGTTGATATTAAAGTAGCAAGTTTCGTTTTTTCTGAACAATAAATCATTGTATTTTTCTGAAATTTGTTGAAATTTACCTAAAGCAAGTAATTGATAATAAATATTTAATTGATAAGTTAATTCATGTAAAACTGTTTCAATGTTTAAATTATGATTTAAAATATTTTTTAAGGATATGGCATTTTTATTTTCAAATGTTTCCTGATTAATATTTAGGCCTATTCCAATAATAGTTTGTTTTATTTTGTTGCCTTGCAATGTGTTTTCAATTAATATACCAGCTATTTTTTTGTTTTCAATATAAATGTCATTCGGCCATTTGATATC
>CAIUQQ010000307.1 GCA_903901345.1 uncultured Bacteroidota bacterium
TAAAAGTATTAGATAATGTTAAAAGTACAATGGTGTAAAAGGCTTTCATTTATTTTGTTTTTTGCAAAATAATATAAAAACAATAGATAAAGTATTGCATTTTTGGAAAAGATAGTCTAAAATTTATTTCAAGTCTTCCACTTTTTTTTGTTTATTATTGCAGGCTTAATAATTTTATATTAAGCCTGTTGCCAGCTTATTAAACGGATATGAGTTGGTTTAAAAATATAAATAAACTACAATTTTGAAAAACATTACATCAGGGCAATTTAAAATGATTGCCAAAACTCAACAAGGTCTTGAGCCATTATTAGAAAAAGAATTATTAGAATTAGGAGCTGTAAATACCCAACGACATAAACGTGCCGTTAGTTTTGAAGGCAATAAAAGATTATTGTATAAAGTGAATTTACATTCACGTTTATCGTTAAAAATATTGGTGCCTTTTTTTAACTTTAAAGCTATAAACGATAAACAACTTTACGATGCCATTAGTTCCATCAATTGGGATGATTTATTAAGTGTAAATGGTACCCTAGCAGTTGATGGTTTATTACGTTCCGATTATTTTAATCATTCACAATACATCGCTTTAAAAACTAAAGATGCCATTGTTGATCAATTTAGAGAAAAATATAAAAAACGTCCAGATGTGGATGTGGTAAATCCTGATTTACGTTTAAACTTACATATTTTTCAAGATACTGCCACTCTTTCGCTTGATTCTAGTAACGATTCTTTGCATCGCAGAGGTTACCGCGAAGATGCTAACAAGGCGCCATTGAACGAAGTTACTGCTGCAGCCATTGTAAAAATGTGTGGATGGAATGGTGCTGAACCTTTAATGGATGGCATGTGTGGAAGTGGTACTATTTTGATAGAAGCAGCTATGATAGCCTTAAATATTCCTGCTAATTATTTACGAAAACGCTTCGGTTTTCAATCGTGGTTAGATTATGACCATCAACTTTGGCAAGAAGTAAAACATGAAGGAAAAGCTGGAATCAAAGACATTCCTTTAAAAATAAATGGTTCTGATATTTCGTGGGATACTTTAGAAATTGCTAAAAGCAATGTAGAAAAAGCGGGATTAGCTGGAGTGATAAAATTAGATAAAATTCCTTTTGAAAACCTTACACCAAATGCGCCAAAAGGTTGTTTAATTATGAATCCGCCTTATGGCGAACGTTTGGAACTAGAAGAAGCAAATGCTTTTTACAAAATGATTGGTGATAAATTCAAAAAAGATTTTTCAGGTTGGCAAGCTTGGGTACTTTCATCTAACCAAAATGCCATGAAAAGTATTCGTTTAAAAACATCGCAACGGTTATTGGTATTTAACGGCCCGCTCGAATGTAAATTTCACCAATACGAAATGTATCAAGGAACCAAAAGAGTTTTTGATGCGGAACCTAAAGTGGAGAGCGGGGAGTAAGTATAAATATAACAAAAAAGATATTGATTCAAAACTTTATAAGATTAGTCAGTTAGGCCTTTTATAAAAAAACGATATGACTTTCTTTGCCTTATTTATATAAAAGAATTTAAACCACATAGAAACATAGAGAACATAGCACATAACTATGTTTCCTATTATTTATGTGGTTTTTTTATTGGAAAACAATTTGGCTAAATTTATTATAACAATTATAGCGGACTTTTAAGATCTTTTTTTTAATTTATTTCTCTAGTCTTCTTGCTAAAAATTCACCAATAATTGAACAACTACTGTTCGTGCAGGATCCATTTTTCCTGGTCTAGTAGCAAATTCTCTATTGGTTAAATTATTTACCAAAAACCCAAACGAATAGTTTTTAGTAGGCTTAAATCCTATGCGAATATTATGAACTACATCTGCAATTCCTGCATTTTCAAAAAACTTTTTTACCCCGGGTAAAAGCAATACAAATTCATCTACACGTTCATATACGCTGTAATAAAAAATACTGTAACCAAATGTAAGTTTATGGTAGGTTAAATCTATATCAAATTTGGCAGTAGTTCTATTCCTATTTGTAAGCAGTGCATTGTATAAAGTACTTCCCTTTTGTGCTTTATCTACGCTTAAACTTTTAAGAAATAAATTGGTATAATTTCCATAATCTTTAAGGCTATTGTCAACGCTTATATTTACTGGTAAACTATAAGTATAGCCTGTTAAAATACGAATCATTACATCTTTAATTTTTCCTTCACCTTGCACACTTAAATCTATTCCGCCAGCACGAACATGGCCCACGTTATATGCTTTAAAGCCTAAAAGAGGATCGGGATTATCAGGTGTTGGATGTTTGTTATATTGGTCAAATTTATAGTCAATCATGCTGTCGTAATCTTGCATAAAAATAGCGCAATCAATAGAACCCACAAAACCTGCAATTTTAAAACCTTGCTGCACGCCAATTTCTGCTGTCCAACCTTTTTCAGGAACCAATGATGGGTTTGGTAAAACAGAAAGAAATGAAATTTTATCTTCCACAAATTTTTCACTGATAGAAGGCACTCTATAACCTTCAGAATAATTAGAACGGATAAATGTTTTTTTAGCTACTTGCCAGTTTAAACCTATTCTTCTTAAAAGTGCTTTTTCTACTTTACTAGTGTCTTGTGCTATGGTTTCATATCGCAATCCACCGGTAATAATTAAGTTTTTATAAGTAAAATCGGCTTGGGAATAAATAGCAGCAGTTGCCCCTCCAAAAACGCCACTATATAAATTGCCATTAGCAAGTAAAGTTGTGCTATAAATACCACTATTTAAAGCAAAATATTTGTTAATTTTGTACTTATTATTATAGTCAAATGCATATAAACTTGCTATAGCATCATGCTCCGATTGATATCTTTTTACCTCCACCAATCTTGCTATTTGATACAATCTGAATTTTACAGAATGACTCATATTTCCACGCTTATAATCCAAATGTGGATCTATGCTTATAATTCTATAAAAATTATCAATAATTTTTTTGCTGTCAAACTGTTTCAATGTTCCTGAATCGGCATTGGCCCATAAAAAATAATTTCCCGATTTTTCAAACATCAAATTTCCATTTAAACCAAACGATAAATTTTTATTGTTTTTAGGGCGATAGCGTGTTTTAAAATAAGTTCTAGCTCTCAGTTCATCGTTATATTGCAAATGGCTGCGCGTGCTTGAAACATTCCCACTTAGCACCAAATCAAAATTTCCAAACATCTGTTTATGCGAAAAAAACATACCATTATTAAACGGTTGGGTCGATTTTTCCCACCAATTAATTTCTGACCTATCATAATTTTGCATCACACCTTGATAGCTTTGAATTTTAGTTTGTGGCTTCATTGTTGGCCAACCAGTTCTAACATTTATGGTTCCGTTAAGCGCTGCCGAGCCATATAAAACCGATGAAGCACCCTTAATTACTTCCACTTGTTCAGCAGCTTCTATAGGCAAAAATTTCCAACGTGCATCACCCAAATCGGCTCCTAATAATGGCATGTCGTCTAATAAAACTGCTATTCTATTTCCGGTTCCATAACTCCAGCCCACACCACCTCTAATACTTGCTTGCCCATCTGCCACTTGCACGCCCGGCAATCGGTTAATAACTTGCGATAAATCGGTGCTGTTTGTGTTTTCTATTAAATAAGGTTTTATAATGCTTACCGAAGCAATTTCTTTGGCTACTTTCTTTCCCTCGCGTGAACCAGCAATTACTATTTGACTCATCTGATCAGAAAAAGCTTCTAATTCAATTTGAATTTTTTTGTTGGCGCCTTCATCTAAATCTATTGTTATAAAAGCGGTTCTATATCCTACTCTCGAAAATTTTAAACTGTGTTTTCCTGCAATTGTATTGAAAGAAAAAACACCTAAACTATCTGTAAATAGTTGCTTTTTTTTGTCGAGTGTAACTACTATGTATTCTACAGGTTGTTGAGTAACTAAATCTATTACAGTTCCTTTGATTTTAGCTTGCTGTGCTAAAGCAATTATGCTTGTAAAAAATGTAAATAAAAGTAGGTATATATATTTCATTAATCAACTAAATGGTTATTGGTAAAAAAAACAAATATGGAAAATTCTAATGGAAATTCATTTAATTATTTATCAAATATAAAAATAAAAACTTTTCATGCTATCATTGCTATTGAATTTATTGGTCATTTTTAGAGGATTTTTTTAAATTATCTTCAATAAAATTGATTCCATTCCTAAAAAATTGCATTTTAATGTATACACATAATTATAGTTGTTAAAAATCTAATGATACGTACTTTTATTATTAGACTAAATTCCTAATTTGCGACTTTATTTTAAACGTAAAACAAACTTGCATTATTTAATAATATGAAAATATTGGTAACAGGCGGAACCGGCTATATTGGTTCGCACACGGTGGTAGAATTATTTAATGCAGGGCATGAAGTAGTGGTAATCGATAATTTTGATAATTCATATCCTGAAGTATTAGAAAATATTGAAAAAATAGCTGGTAAAAAGGTTGATTTTACTAATGTTGACATTAGAAATAAGCAAGCTTTAACCGATTTTTTAATGGCTCAAAAAGGCATTGATGCAGTGATTCATTTTGCAGCATTTAAAGCTGTTGGCGAAAGTGTAGAAAATCCTTTAAAATATTACGAAAATAATGTAGGTGGAACTGTGAATTTGCTTTATGCAATGGAAGCAGCGGGAATTCATCAAATTGCTTTTTCGTCATCATGCACAGTTTATGGCGAAGCCAATCCTCCTGTTGATGAAAATACACCTCGACCAGCTGCGCAATCGCCATATGGTAACACCAAACAAATATGCGAAGAAGTGCTATTTGATTACACCAAAGCCAGTAATTTAAAAGTTGTTTCATTGCGCTATTTTAATCCAGTTGGCGCCCACGATTCTGCTTTAATTGGCGAATTGCCAATTGGCATTCCCAATAATTTAGTTCCGTTTATTACTCAAACTGCCATTGGAAAACGGGAAGTTTTAACCGTATTTGGTAACGATTATCCCACACCTGACGGAACTTGTATTCGCGATTATATTCACGTGGTAGATTTAGCAAAAGCGCATGTGAAAGCCATTGAGTTTTTAGAAATGAAAAAATATACTGATGCTTATAGCGTATTTAACTTAGGAACAGGACAAGGAAGCTCGGTTTTAGAAGCCATTTATTCGTTTGAAAAAGTTACAGGTGTAAAAGTAAATTATAAAATAGGTCCAAGAAGAGCAGGCGATATTGCTCAAATTTATGCTAATTGCGATAAAGCAACCAAGGAATTAGGTTGGAAAACAGAACGCGATTTAGACAATTGTATGCTTACTTCCTGGACTTGGGAAAAACATTTAGCAGGAAAATAGACCATAGAAAATAGTCCATAGACCATGGACAAATAATATTATTAATTTTAAAGACGTAACATGTTACGTCTCTACAGATACAAAACACAAATGAAAAGAAAAATATTAATAACAGGCGGAGCAGGATTTATTGGCTCACACGTAGTTCGTTTATTTGTAAATAAATATCCTGATTACGAAATTTATAATTTAGATAAATTAACGTATGCAGGTAATTTAAAAAACCTGACTGATATTGAAAATGCGCCCAATTATCATTTTGTAAAAATTGATTTAGTTGATGCATTGGCTTTAACAAATTTATTTAACGAACATCAGTTTGATTCTGTGATTCATTTAGCAGCCGAAAGCCACGTGGACAGAAGCATTACCAATCCTTTGGAGTTTGTAATGACTAACGTAGTTGGCACGGTAAATTTACTGAATGCTGCCAAAGAATGTTGGAAAGGTAACATGGAAGGAAAGTTGTTTTACCATGTATCTACCGATGAAGTTTATGGCAGCTTACACGATGGCGGATTCTTTTTAGAAACTACTCCTTACGATCCGCAAAGTCCTTATTCGGCTAGTAAAGCCAGCTCCGATCATTTTGTAAGAGCTTATCAAAATACGTATAAAATTCCTGTGGTTTTAACCAATTGTTCTAATAATTATGGTCCAAACCAATTCCCTGAAAAATTAGTTCCACTATTTATCAATAATATTAGGAATAATAAGCCATTACCAGTTTATGGAAAAGGTGAAAACGTGCGTGATTGGTTATATGTAGTAGATCATGCCAGGGCAATTGATGTGGTTTACCATAAAGGAAAAATTGGCGAAACTTATAATATTGGTGGCTTTAACGAATGGACCAACTTAGGATTGATCAAAGTGATTTGCAGTACCATGGATAAAATTTTAGGCCGCCCAATTGGTGAAAGCGAAAAGCTAATTACTTATGTAACCGACCGTGCTGGCCACGATTTGCGTTATGCCATTGATGCCAATAAAATAATGAAAGAGTTAGGCTGGGAACCAAGTTTACAGTTTGAAGAAGGCATAGAAAAAACCATACATTGGTACATGGATAACCAG
The DNA here is from genome assembly GCA_903901345.1 of uncultured Bacteroidota bacterium. GTDB lineage: Bacteria > Bacteroidota > Bacteroidia > UKL13-3 > UKL13-3 > JAAFJM01. The sequence continues at coordinate 6,425 of CAIUQQ010000307.1, forward strand.
CAATGGATGGACGAAGTAACCAGTGGCGATTACGCCAACTATTACGATACGATGTATAAAGAAAGATAGTTAGCAATTGATAGTTTAAAGCACTAAATTCAAATATCAAAATTCGAAAAAAGAGTTGAATTAATTATCAACTCCATTTTTTGGGTTCCATTATTTGGCTGTGGTTGGTATTTTCACCAATCGTTCTTTTGTTCGGAGAAAACACTGAACGTAGGTAATAACGATCAACATTTTCCAACTTTTCGTTTTATGGCGAGCGTAGGCCGGACAATAAAGCGGGCCGTGCTTCAGGTCTTGCGGGGAGGTAGCTTTTTATTGTCTAGATTTTTTGCATACTTTTTCATCAATGGAAAAAGTATGAAGAAAAAAATGAGAATTAATTTCTTGAAATAACTTTAAATTTATCGTTTCAATTCGAATAATTCAATATTAATTCTCAAAGCAATTCTATTATTTCCACCAAAATCTAATAATTACAAATTAATTGGTAGTTTTTAACCATAAAAAAAACCGAAACATAAATGCTTCGGTTTTTTTATGTTATTTATTTAAAAAACTAGTAGCTAATAACTGCTTGTTTTGATTCGTTTCTGGCATTAGTCCAATTAATTTTGTAGCCATAAGGACAACCGCTCGTAACTGGATTTCCTGTTACATCAACACCAAATGTTGCAGCTATTTCTTTCGTTAATCTTTTATGAGTTTTGATACCACTTTCTGGAATCCAAGCGCCATTAAAACAAGAACTATTTGAACTAAATACTACTGTTTGGTTGATTACTGTTGAAAAAGGATTTCCAGCTCTGTTTGTTCCTGAAACTACAATGTTTTCAATTCCATCGGCTGCACCAAATCCTGATATTTTTACTTTTGGAATTCCTGCTGATGTAATTAATATTTCACGTTGACGGAAAATATTCCAGGTTCTAGTGGTAGCATCTTCAAATGCAATAACCATATTGCCCGTAATTCTATGTATAATACTTGCTCCACCTGGAGTTAGTAAGCCAACTAAACCACCATTAACATTGGTAATAACATGCGTTCCATTAATAGTAATGCTTTTGTTGTTATTGTTATTTTTTATCATGAGGTCAATGAAAGTAATGGTAATTACTGAATTTACATCTCTCCATCTTGCGCCAGTAGTTAACTGAACAGAAATTTTTCCTGTGCGATAACGGCTTCCGTCTGCATTATTCCCATTATAAGTAATAATAAATTTTTTGTCGCCAATAACAGAATCAATAGTTGCTCCAGCTATTTTAAAACCTTTTCCTAAACTTGAAGCCGACATGGTATTGTTCACATCGTTCAATGAATTTTCCGATTCGTTCGAGTAACTCGATTCGTCAGCCGAATGTTGTAGCTGTGATGCAGTATCGTCTGAAAAATCTTCTTTAGTTGTTTTTCTGCATGATTGTACGCTAAAAGTAAAAATACCTATTAGCAGAATTAGTAAGCTGATTTTTGTGGTTTTCATAATGTTTATTTTATTAGTTTGTTCTGTGATATTATAAAAAATAAAAGGTTTAATTTGATAAAATATTTTTTGCAAATTATTGTTTTTTATAAAATAAAAATAATTGGCCATTTGATAATAAAACATGTTTGCATATTTTATAATCTTTTAAAATACAATTATATGTAGTTTTAAAAAATCAAGAAATTGATTTTTTAATTACATTTGTAAAACTAGTATGGACGAAAAAATATACAACAACACATTATTATTTTTAAAATTTACA
>CAIUQQ010000308.1 GCA_903901345.1 uncultured Bacteroidota bacterium
ATATTAATTTTTTCATTTTTTTAATTTTTAAGATAACATATCATTTGAATGTATAAATACCCTACTTGGTTTTTGATATAAAGCGTATGCCATATCTGAACTATTACTTGCCCAAATTATATCAGGCTCGATATTAGAACTAATTTGAGAAATATGGGCTAAATTGATAAACTTTGGTTCTGAATCTGTTTTAGAATTATACAAATGTCCCCATTGTAATCTATCCCAAATTTCAATAACCCTTTCTACATTGAAATATTGGTCTGAAATTATACTTAAATCCGTTTCATCTGCCCCAAATACAATTTCACCTGCACGTTCTTCGAAGCAAACAAACCAACCAGGGTTAGTTGTATTTGGGGTACTGCTACCTTTTGCAGTGGAAGCACTTATTTCAAAACCTACAAAGTATAAATCAGGGTTTATTTGGCTAAAAAATAGTGGTTTTTTTATGGTGGTGGTGCTAGCAGTGGCTAAGTTTCTTGGCTTACCCGCAGCTAAAAGAGTACTCAAAATATTTTCACCGGCATCTACATTATTCCAAGTGGCTTTTTGCATATAAATATTCGTATTGGGGTATTTTTTTAATAGTTCGCCTCTTATGGCTAATACCACCATGCCACTTGTAGTTCTGTTGGTATTATCTCCTAAATTTTTTGGATAAATAACACCATCTATCACAGTTTTCCATGAATGTATGGGTTTTATATCCATATTTTTTTCATCGCTATCAATAAAAGTGGTAGCTCCTACATTTTTAGTTCCCCAAAAATGGCGTAATGGTGTTCCCCTTTGGTCGGTTGGGTACTCTCGCCAAAGTAATTCACGGTTCATTTCGTAATTAGCACCTGCTAAATATGCTTCTACTATTTTTTGGTTCATGTTAAGCATATAAGCACCATTTTGTTCCAGTTTTCCTATTCCAGGCATTAAAAAATCAGGACTAATATCGGCCATTGCTTCTGCCATGCTAATTGGAATTATTGGTGCTGCCATAATCAATTCTAAATTTGGTAAAGCAGAAGGTGTGGTACTGCCTTTATAATAATCAAATAAGTTATTGGCTAAGTTTAAAAAAGTAGTATCAGGGTTCAGTTTTTCTTTTATAGTACCCACAAACGAATTCCAGTTTAACTCAGGTTTAGGTGACGCAGGAGCAGGAATATTTTGTATATTGGTGTATAAGGTAGTTAGGGCTTGCTTAAATTGGTTAGCATGGTTTGTATTACTTCCAGAGCTAACCACAGTGTAATAAGTACCAGGTTTTACCAAATTAAAGTTACTAAGTACAGGTAAGTTTTGAACAGTGCTTATTGTCATGGTAGTTTGAAGACTAGGAGGCGCATAACTTACAGTAACAGGTTTAACATAAGGCGCAGCTATAACCACCGTGCTATTGTTAAAGCCTTTCATTACGCTACTGCTACTAGCAGGTGTGGCGGCATAATTTTGCTTTGTTAAATAATAAATATTAGCAGTATTTGTTTGCATATTGGTTTTACGAAAGTATTTATTTAATATGAAAAACCAAATAGTTTTGTTTGTTGGTAACCCATAAGGTTTTTTTTGTTGGTAACCTATAAGGTTTTTTCTTTTAACCTTATAGGTTTTGTTTTTAGGTGATTAAACCTATAAGGTTTTTAAAACCTTATAGGTTAGGTTTATAAAAAATCCCCAATTGAAAAGCATCAATTGGGGATTATACTTATAAAAACTTAGTTCTTACAAACCAAATTTTCCTCTTAATTTTTCTACTTCTGCTACGCGCGCAATAGATACTGCGTATGCTGCAATTCTCATTGGAATATTGTATTTCAATGAAGCTGCGTAAACTCCTTCAAAAGCTGTTTTCATTACTCTATCAGCTCTACGGTATACGCGTTCTTCTGTCCAGTAATATCCTAAACGGTTTTGAACCCATTCAAAATAACTTACGGTAACACCACCAGCATTTGCTAAAATATCAGGAACAACCATGATACCTTTTTCATTTAAAATATGATCTGCACTTGCACTTGTAGGGCCGTTAGCACCTTCTACAATAATTTTAGCTTTAATTCTTGAAGCATTTTCTTCGGTAATTTGATCTTCCATTGCAGCTGGAACTAAAACAGTTACGTCTAATTCTAACAATTCAGCATTGGTAATTTTACCTAACTTATAACCTTCTAAAGTTCCGTTATTGCTATCGCGATAAGCAATTGCTTCTTCTACATTAATTCCCTCAGCGCTATAATAAGCACCACTAACATCACTAATAGCAACAATTTTTAAACCTTGCTGAGCTATTAATTTTGCACTGATTGAACCTACATTTCCAAAACCTTGAACTGCACAAGTAGCGCCAATTGGGCTAATACCTAATTTTCCTAAAGCTGCTCTAGTTGAAACCATTACACCTCTACCTGTAGCTTCTACACGTCCTAATGAACCACCTAAAACAATTGGTTTTCCTGTAACAACTGCTGGTGAAGAACGACCAACTAATTTTGAATATTCATCCATGATCCAAGCCATTTCTTGCGGACCAGTTCCCATGTCAGGAGCAGGAATATCTTTATCAGGGCCAAATACATCCACCATCATATCGGTATAAGAACGAGTTAATCTTTCTAACTCACCTTTACTCATACTTTTCGGGTCGCATTTAATACCACCTTTTCCACCACCATAAGGAATTCCAACTACTGCACATTTCCATGTCATCCAAGCTGCTAAAGCTTTTACTTCATCTAAATGCACATCCATGCTGTAACGAATTCCACCTTTACTTGGGCCTAAGTTTGCATTATGCACCACTCTAAAACCTTCAAATACTTTCACTTTGCCGTCATCCATAGTTACAGGTATATTTACTATAACTGTTTTTTGCGGGGCAATTAATACGTTGTAATCACTTTCGTCAAGTCCAATAATTTTGGCTGCTTGATCAAATCTTTGTTTCATAGACTCAAATGGGTTTTCTGAGCCATGTTTAATCACGTTATCTCTTTGTGACATGTTTTTTGTTTTTAAATTTATAAAATAATAGTCCCACAAACCTAAACAATTTTAGTAAAAATGCTAATAAATATGAATCACTTATCCACTTGATTGTTGTTAGTTGTTATACTTTAGTTAATATGCTGAAGCCCATAATATATAAGATATTTCAAGTATAATAATTATGAAATTCTATTCATTAATTCTTGTGCAGTATGTATAATAATCACTTTTTTTGACTCCTCTATTTTCACTTTAGACAAGTGTTCGTAAGCTAAATTTAAGTATATTTCTTTTTTGCCTTCGGCAAATTCCTGTATTTTATATTTATTATATAGTGATAAAACTACTGTTATTTTATCATTATCATTTTGGTTTTCCATTGCTTTTTCAAGCAATAAATTATCATCTTTATGAACCGAATCAATTAATTCTATTAATAATAATGTTTTTTTATTTGAAATAATATCACCGCCAACTTGCTTACCAGTAATACTTCCATCACCAAAACTATCTAATATATCATCTTGAATTTGAAATGCTAAGCCTATATTTATTCCAAATTCGTATAAATGCTTTGCATCTTCTTTGTTTGCACCGCCAATAATAGCACCTATTTGTAGCGAACAGCCTAATAATACGGCAGTCTTCAGCTTTATCATTTCTAAATACTCCTCATGAGAAACACTTTTTTGGATTTCAAAATTCATATCTATTTGCTGACCTTCACAAACTTCAACAGCTGTATTATTAAACACATCCAATAATTCTCTGATATCAGTATCATTGGTTTTGCAAAGCAATTGCGTAGCTTTTATCATCATTAAATCGCCACTTAAAATGGCAATTGGCATGTTCCATTTTTTGTAAACAGTTTCCTTTCCCCTGCGCAAAGGAGCATTGTCCATAATGTCATCATGAACCAACGAAAAGTTATGAAATACTTCAATTGCATGGGCAGCATGCAAAGCTTTTTCAACATTTTCCTCAAATAAATTACATGCCATTAATGATAAAATTGGCCTTAATCGCTTGCCACCTAATTGCATCATATAGCTAATTGGCTCATATAATTCTTTGGGATTTTCACCATATTCAGCCTCATTTATATGGCTGGTAAATAATTCAAATAGTTGTTGGTATGTTTTCATGATAAGGCTTCAAACTTATGTTTTTTTGTTTAAAAATAATTAGAAAGTCAAATATGATTGTCATTATTTTTCAGGAAATTTATTTTCAAAATTAACATTTAATTGTTCTAAAAAGATTCAAAAAAAACTTCAAAACCCCAATCAATAAATTGGCATTTACTTTAAAAACACTTACCTTTACCCCCTTTAACCAAACCAATAATTGATTGTAGTTAATACACAACCATTCTCTTTAGTTTATACACTTGTAAACCATCCTCACTTAGGCTTTATATTAGAACCTCATATAGTTCAAATAAATAGCTTGGGAAAATACTCGCTTACACATCAGCGTATTTTTACCAAAACTGCTGATTATTTTTCAAGATGTATTCAAGAAAAAGATTATGAAATTATTGCTTTATTAGATGAATTAGATGACGATTATTTATTTAAAAAATTTTATACCGACACTAAAAAGAAAATACGAACAGCCGAATTTATTAGTAAAATAAAAGAATCGGCTTATGAAGAAAAGGTAAAAACTTTTGTGGAAGAGCGAATGATAAAAGCGCTTAATTTACTCAAAGGACAGGCTATTTTCAAAACAGGAAATGACAATAATCCAACTTCTATGCAAATTGATGTTTCTAATGAAAAAGCTTCGGTTTTGTTTCATTTTAAACGTGATGCTGATGGAACCAGGTATTTTCCAACCATTAAATTTAAAGGTATTCGCGTAGAATTTATGTTTAAAAATGCGCAAATCATTTCTTATAATCCTGCTTGGATGCTATTAGGAAATGATTTATTTGATTTTGAGAAGGACGTAGATGGAAAAAAACTTTTTCCGTTTTTAAATAAGCGATTTATTCAGATCAATAAATCATCGGAAGACACCTATTTTAACAAATTTGTATATCAATTAATTGAAAAATACAATGTTTTTGCGGAAGGTTTTGAAATAAATACCAAACAGCCTGAAGGTAAAGCAATACTGACCATGCAGCAAGTTATTGGTGACGATATTGCTTTAAAATTTTCCTTTAATTACGATGGTGCATCCTTTGATTATGGTACGCTAAACAAAATTTCGGTGGTAGTAAAATAAGAAAATGACAATTATACTTTTACTCGAACCAAAAGAAATATTGAATTTGAAGCCGAAAAGTTTTTGGCTATTAATAAATTGGGTTTAAAGCAATTCAATGGCCCTTATTTTACTTTAAAAAACCGTAAATCGAAGCTCACTACAAACCATATTTCATTAAGTGATGAAAGCACTAACAAGTTTGATTTTTTAGAGTGGTTAAATGAGCATTATGTCGATTTAAAAAAAGCGGGCATTGAAATAAAACAAGACAAAAACGCTTATTTTATTGGCGCTCGCGAAATGAAATTGGAAATTAATGAGCAAAAAGATTGGTTCGATATTCAAGCTGTTGTTCATTTTGGTGAGTTTAAAATTCCTTTTATTGCTTTGCGCAATTATTTATTGAAAGGTATTAGAGAATTTGTATTACCAAATGGCATGATTGCCATAATTCCATTAGAATGGTTTGGCGATTTGAGTGGATTGCTAGAATTTAGCACCAATGAAGATGAAATAAAAATAGAAAAACAACATATAGGTTTACTAGATGAAATAGTAAATAATGGTGGTAAATACTTGCGATTAAGTGATAAAATAGAACGTCTTAAAAATTATGGGCAAGTAAAGGAAGCGCCAATTCCATTAAACTTCAACGGAACACTTCGCCCATATCAGCAAGCTGGATTTGATTGGTTTTATTTTTTAAAAGAAAATCAGTTTGGCGGCTGCCTAGCCGATGACATGGGATTGGGTAAAACCATTCAAACTTTGGCATTAATTCAAAAGGAACGTGAATTATTTCAAGCTTATGAATTGCAAAGCAAACCAGAAAAAGCACCTGTAAAAGTAAGTGAAAATAATATAATACCATTGGTTAAAACTGCTGTTATTACTGATACTACGGGGCAAATTGATTTGTTTAATAGTGGTTTTATTCAAGAAATATTACCAA
>CAIUQQ010000309.1 GCA_903901345.1 uncultured Bacteroidota bacterium
AGTATTTGTAAATAATAAAACTGATTCATGTAAATTTAAAATAACAACAAACGATACTAGTTTTAATAAAACAATTATTAGTAAAAAGAAAAGTAAAAAACCTGAATTTATATTGGTTTCAAAAGCAGAATTAAATCCTTTAGATACTGTAATTATAGAAACATCGGTACCAATAAAATACATAAATAAAGATAGCATAATTATAAAAGAAGATACAAATATTTTAAAACCAATATATTTTGAAATAGATAGTAATAAAATGAAAATTTCTATTTATAATAATTGGAAGGAATCAACCAAATATTGCATTGAATTTAGAGATTCTTCATTACAAGATATATTTGGCACATTTAACAAAAAAACATCCTATAATTATGATATAAAAGCATTTAAAGAATATGGTAACTTGCTTTTAAATGTAGATTTAGAAAAAGCAAAACATAACTATATAATTCAATTATTAGATAATAGTTCAAATTCTGTTATTAGATCATTTAATGTAAATAAAAGTACAAATTTAAAAATGGAATATTTAAATCCGGTTTTAGGTAAAATAAAAATTATAGAAGATTTGAATAACAATGGTTTATGGGATAATGGAGATTTAGAATATATGTTATATCCTGAACGTACATTTATATCAAATCAACTGATAAATGTGAGAGCATATTGGGATATAGAGCAATCTATTAACATTAACGATATAATTAGTCAACAATAACGTAATAATAAAGCTATAAAATGTGGATTAACGTTCATATCAATTTTTGTAAAAAATGACATCTTGATAAGTACCAATTTATACTAAATAATTTAACAGATAACTAACATTTTAACTGCGACATTTTATAAACACAAATATGTGAATGTCGCAATTAACACACTGTTTATAAATACATAAACAACTGATTATAAATAAAAAAGTAAAAAAGTAAATTGTTAAGAATATTGTATAAGGTAAATTCCTAAACAAAAATTAAAAGTTATGCTAACAATTAACAGCTATTATTATTATTACAAATTATATCTAAAGATAAACAATAATACATTAACGCTGTGGGTAAGCTCATGGTTAGCATTTATAAATTGTATTCTTATGTTTGTAGCGGAATAGAAAGACAAAATATTTAAAACAAAAAATGAAACAAAAACTAGAAGAACTTCAACAAAAACTTCACGAGTATAAAATAAATTCAAGTGAAGATTTAGAAAATTTTCGTTTAAAATATCTTTCTCGTAAAGGATTAATGAACGATTTGTTTGAAGAATTTAAACAAGTACCTAATGAAATGAAACGTGATTTAGGTAAATTAATGAATGTGGTAAAAATAAGTGTTCAAGAAAAATTTGACGAAGCAACAGAAAAATTTAAATCTAATAAAACAGAAAATACAAATTCTAATATTGATTATACTTTACCAGCTGAAACCACTGAATTAGGATCTCGTCATCCGTTAAATATTACAGAAAATCAAATTGTAGCAATCTTTACAAAGTTGGGATTTACAATAGCTGAAGGACCAGAAATAGAAAATGATTGGCATAATTTCTCCGCTTTAAATTTTCCACCAAATCACCCTGCGCGAGACATGCAGGATACTTTTTTTATTGATGAAGAAATAGCATTGCGCACGCATACTTCAAGTGTACAAGTACGATTAATGCAACAAAAAAATCCGCCCTTACGGGCGATTATGCCTGGGCGAGTGTATAGAAACGAAGCTATTTCGGCAAGAGCAAATTGTTTTTTTCATCAAATAGAAGGAATTTATATTGATGAAAAAGTAAGTTTTGCCGATTTAAAACAAACATTATATGCATTTGTAAAAGACATGTTTGGCGAAGAAGTAGCAGTGAGATTCCGGCCAAGTTATTTTCCGTTTACAGAACCAAGTGCAGAAATGGATATTAGTTGCCAAATATGTAAAGGAAAAGGCTGTAATATTTGTAAACACAGCGGTTGGGTAGAAATATTAGGTTGCGGAATGATAGATCCTAATGTTTTAGAAAATTGCGGAATTGACCCAGAAAAATATACTGGCTTTGCATTTGGTATGGGAATAGAGCGAATTACCATGCTAAAATATGATGTGAAGGATTTAAGAACGTTTTTCATAAATGACACCCGCTTTTTGAAACAATTCAGTAATTTGTAAATTTACTGGTTAATAAATAGGTATTTAAAAATCTGGCCTTTAACGAATAAAAAACAAAAAGAACATTTTAACAACAAAAGTATAGTCCCTACGGGATATTTTTTAACTTCATAGCTATTTGTTTACAAACATATAATCTCTACGAGATATACTCCGTTAGGAGTTAAATATTGGTAAACAAATGTAACATAGAAAAAATGTCCCAAGGGACTAATTACTAAAAAAAACTAAATACTAAAAAAAAAAAAACAACCAAAAAAATGACAACTAAAATAAATATAATTGCTAAAAGCAACAATCAATTAAGCACTTTAATTGTAACCAATAAAAAAGCAAAATGGAGCACATTTGGTTTATCTAAACCTGAAGTGGCTTACCTAGAAAAAAAGATAAAAGCAGCAGATACTTTTATTACTATCAATCAATTTGAAAGATTGGTTTTTGTGCAATTGGTAGAAGAATTTGAAAAGAAAAACGACTATTTAACAATAGAGGGTTATAGAACATTAGGTAATAAAGTTTGCGCTGCAATAAATGCGCATAAATTCGATTCCATACAAATTTCTGAAACTGTAATTACTGAAGAGCAATTATTAGCAATAGCTGAAGGAATAGCTTTAAGCAACTATCAATTTATTAAATACTTAACTGATAAAAAAGGACAATACACTTTAAAAAATATTTATTTAGTAGGAGCAAAACTAAATAAAGTAGGAGTGGAGCAAACCAATATTTTAATAGAAGCAGTTTGTGAAGCACGTAATTTGGTAAACGAACCACAAAACGTAATTAACGCAGTTTCATTAAGCAATGAATTTAAAAAATTAGGAAAAAAAGCCAATTTTAAAGTAGAAGTTTTAAACAAGCTACAAATAGAAAGTTTAAAAATGGGTGGTTTGTTAGCGGTAAATCTTGGAAGTCAAATTCCGCCAACATTTACCATTATGGAATATAAACCAGCAAAACCTAAAAACAAAAAACCATTGGTTTTGGTAGGTAAAGGAATTGTGTATGACACAGGCGGATTAAGCCTTAAACCTACACCAAATAGTATGGATAGTATGAAATGCGACATGGCAGGTTCTGCAGCAGTGGCTTGTGCGATGTTTGCTATTGCAAAAGCAAAATTAAATTACCATGTAATTGCTTTAGTACCTGCAACTGATAATAGACCAGGAGAAAATGCTTACACCCCAGGAGATGTAATTACCATGTATGACGGACAAACAGTAGAAGTGTTAAATACTGATGCGGAAGGCCGCATGGTTTTGGCCGATGCATTGACTTATGCAAAAAAATATAAACCAGAATTGGTATTAGATTTTGCTACGCTTACGGGTGCAGCAGCAGCAGCAATTGGGCAATATGGTATAGTTTGTATGGGAACAGCAGACGAAACGCAAAAAAACGCATTAAAAAATAGCGGAAATAACACACACGAACGCTTGGTAGAATTTCCGTTTTGGGATGATTATAGTAAGTTAATCAAATCGGATATTGCAGATATGAAAAACATTGGTGGCCCAGTTGGTGGAGCAATAACTGCTGGTAAATTTTTAGAAAAATTTGTTGATTATCCTTGGATGCATTTTGACATTGCAGGTCCAGCTTTTATAACCGCAAACGATAGTTATAGAGGAAAAATGGGAACTGGAGTAGGAGTGAGGTTATTGTTTGATTTTGTAAAGAGTCAAGCGAAATAAAATTCAAAATTAGACCTGACAGGTTTTTTTTAGACCTGTCAGGTCTTTCATCTTAAACGGATATGGTTATAAAACCATATCCGTTTTCTTTTTAAACTTTTTTGTATTATAGCAAAATGAAATACAACAAATATTTACTACTTATAGTGGCCTTAAGTATTGTAGTTTTAATTACCAATTTTACCATTGATAAAGCAGTAAATAAAACCACTAAAGCGGAACAAAAAGCACTATTATATAAAGAATTAAGTTTTGGTGCAAACCAGTTAATTAACGATGCCTTTAAAGGATTAGAGGACAGGAAAACAATAGACTATCATACTCATATTGTAGGTACTGGAGCAGGAAATAGTGGGAACTTTGTAAACAAAGAAATGCAATCTGCAAAGTATCCAATAAAGCATTTAAAGTTCAATGTTTATAAAAGTGCGGGAGGAATAAAAAGCACTAAAAATGCAGATGCAGAATTCTTAAAAACATTGGTAAATAGAATAAAAAGCATACCCAATCATGGTAAATATTGTTTGTTGGCTTTTGATAAAAACTACCATGAAAATGGCACTGAAAATTTAAAGAAAACAGAATTTTATGTTCCCAATGAGTATGTATTTAAAATAGCAGCGCAATATCCCGATTTATTTATACCAGTTATATCAATTCACCCATACCGCAAAGATGCTTTATTAGAACTAGAAAAATGGCACAAAAAAGGCGGAAGAATGCTTAAGTGGCTTCCAAATGCTATGAGTATTGACCCATCGAGTGAAAAGTGCAGGTTGTTTTATTTAAAAATGAAAGAAAAAGGCATCGTGTTACTTACCCATGCTGGTGAAGAAAAAGCGGTAGAAGCAGAAGAGGATCAAAAACTCGGGAATCCATTGCTACTAAAATTTCCATTGGATTTGGGTGTAAAAGTGATCATTGCACATTGCGCTAGCTTGGGAGAAGCAACCGTATTTGATTCAAAAGGAAATAAAATTAAGCGGAATAACTTTGATTTGTTTTTGGAATTAATGAATCAGAAAAAGTATGAAGGTTTATTGTTTGCCGATATTTCGGCAATTACACAATATAACAGAATGGGCGTTCCGCTTTTAACCATGTTAAATAACACTGCCATGCACAAAAGATTAGTGAATGGAAGCGATTATCCGTTGCCTGCAATTAATATTATAATTAGAACAAGCTTGCTTGAAAAAGCAGGATATATTACCAAAACCGAAAGAAAATATTTGAACGAAATTTATCAATTCAATCCATTATTATTTGATTTTGTAGTAAAGCGAACCATTAAATCTCCACTTCTAAACAGGAAATTTGCGAACTCAGTATTTATGCGAAATGAAATGCTTGGTTTTTAAAAAAAGTACTTTTAGTAAAACAAAACCACTTTAAGTTTTTATTGTTTCAAATACTGAAGTCCGTCTATTTGAAACGTGCCCGGTGATTGTAATATTACTTCAAAACGCAACCTATTCATGTCATCACAAATTTTATGTGTAACATTAAATTGTTTCCAAACATCTATGTTTTCATCATTTGAAATGGATGTAACAGGACAAGGAGCACCACCTTTTGGACGAACAGCGCTTATAATTATTTTATATTTACAAGAAGTGTTTTTTATCCAAAAACTAACCTTATAAATTGCACCAGGAGTTCGCTCAAATTCTTTAAAAAAACCAGGAAAAGAATGACCCTGAGTATTACATTTTCTAACTACAAATTTTAAACTTTGTAGCCCTTCTATAAAATCTTTTTTATCAATAATAACGTCACAATCAGCAATACTTTTTTTAGCATAAATATACCAATTTACAGGCAATTCATTTTTGGTGAATTCAAATCCTAGGTTATCACCAGCAAGTTTATCTCGTATAATAACTGCCGATTTGTTTTCAAAAAACATACCACAACTATTTAAAGCAGTAGTTAATGAAGTAAAAAACAAAGCAATGAACAACTTTTGCGATAAATTAGTGTTGTGAATATTTAATAATTTTTTCCCCACAAAATGATTGATAATAAACAAAACACCAGCCACAAAAAAAGGAAAGGTAGTCAGTAATATTATTTCTAAACTAATAGCTACGGAATGGTTCATTTTAAAATTATGATTATAAATAATAGGACTAAAAACCAAGCTGATTATTGTAAATAAAATGCCACCAATTAACTCCCATTTCCAAGCAACAAAAAGAAAAATTAGCAACACATAAGTAGGAATAAGGTGAATACTAAAACCAAGTAACTGTTGCCAAATGGTTAGATTAGGCGAAAAAGAATCAAGGGCAAACATACTTACGAAAAGAACAGCTAGTATTACAATAATTCGCGGAGTCCAACAAAGGATTTTTACTAAAATTGAATTTTCTGCTTTCATCATTGAAAAGGGTTTTACATGTGAAATATTTTATTAATTATTACACAAAATAAAACAATAGTTTACTTATAAAACAATAGATTAGTAAGCAAATTTCATGACATTTTAACACAACCCTAAAAACCCGATGTTTTGTTACAAGCGATTGCATCGGTAAAACATGAATTTATTTAAGATTTCAGAAATGATATTGTATCCCAATATTGAAGCCAACACTGCTAAATGGCTCATTTTCTATACTTCCTTTACGGGGAAGGTTTTCGTCAGGAATTGAACGAGAATCTTCGGTAAAAGAATTGGAATACTCGGTAATTTTATTTCTAATACTTATGCTTGGAAGTATGTCAACACCATTTTCAATCCTTTCTATTAACTCACTTCTTGTTGCACCATATGACAAGCTAATAACACTTAATTCACCTAAAACACTAACATGTTTATTTATTTTATAACTAGCTCCAAAGCAACTGTTAATACCAATAGCCAAACCACCATTAAATAAAAGTGTGGCATTTGAATTACTAGTTGGCCCATCAGTCATTTCTTTGTATTTATATGTTCCTGTACCTAATATTATTCCTAATTTAGCATAAGGATTTATTTTTTCAAAACCAGGAGTTATTATAACAGTTGGAACAAAACTGATAAAGGTGGAAGTCCAACTAAAACGATAGGAATAAAAACCAATTCTGTCCATTGTTGATGTGCCGCCAACTAAATACGAAACATCTAATTCTGATCCAATAAATTTATTAAACATATAACCAAAAGCACCCCCAAAACTTATTCCTTTTCCTAAGGAAAAAGGAGATTTTTCATAATCAGTAACATTACCTGAAGTTTTACTATTTGTTTTAGTTGCAGCAGCACCCACAAAATTATAACCACCATTTAGTTTTATATAAAATTTTTGAGCAAACGAATTGCTTGAGATTAGAACTATTGTAACAGCAATAATGTACTTCGTAATTTTCTTCATGTTTCAACAAATGGATAGCATTCAAACATAACAAAAATAAACTATACTAAACGCTAAAAGACACTTAAAATTTTCAATAGTTAAAAAGAAACCGGTAATATAATTAAACAGTTTAACTGCCTTTTTTTAAAACACAAAAGCCCGAATTTTAAACTCGGGCTTTTATCTATGGTCTATCGTCCAATAACTAAATATCAAATTTAATTCCTTGTGCCAATGGCAATTCTTTACCATAGTTAATGGTGTTGGTTTGTCTGCGCATGTAGGCTTTCCAGCTGTCGCTGCCACTTTCGCGTCCGCCACCTGTTTCTTTTTCGCCACCAAATGCGCCACCAATTTCAGCGCCACTGGTTCCAATATTCACGTTTGCTATTCCGCAATCGCTGCCCCAATGTGCTAAAAATGCTTCTGCTTCTTGTAAATTATCGGTAAATACACTTGAACTTAAACCTTGTTTTACGCCATTTTGCAAAGCAATAGCGTCTTCAAAATTGGTGTATTTCATGATATAAAGAATAGGTGCAAAAGTTTCGTGTTGTACTATTTTATAATGGTTTTCTGCTTCGCAAATGGTTGGTTTTACATAGCAACCACTTTCATAACCTTCGCCTGTCATTACCTCGGCACCGCAAAGCACTTTTCCACCTTCGGCTTTTAATTGTTCTATTGAATTTAAGTAAGCAGCCACTGCATCTTTATCAATTAATGGTCCTACTAAACTGCTGCCAAGTGGATTGCCAATGCTTAATTGCGCATAAGCTTTTACTAGTTTTTCTTTTACTTTATCGTAAATACTTTCGTGAATAATTAACCTACGAGTAGTGGTGCAACGTTGGCCTGCAGTTCCTACTGCGCCAAAAACCACACCTACCATGGCTAAATCTAAGTTTGCGTCTGGAGTTAAAATAATGGCATTGTTTCCACCTAATTCTAATAATGCTTTTCCAAAACGTTGGGCAACTGTAGCACCAACTATTCTTCCCATACGGGTAGAACCAGTGGCTGAAATTAATGGAACACGTTCGTCTTTGCTCATTAATTCGCCTACTTTGTAATCGCCATTTACCATACAGAAAATTCCTTCTGGTAAATTATTTTCCTTTAAAATTTTTGCCATTAATAATTGGCAAGCAATTCCTGAAAGCGGAGTTTTTTCCGATGGTTTCCAAATACACACATCGCCACAAACAGCGGCTAACATGCTGTTCCAACTCCAAACGGCTACAGGGAAATTAAACGCAGAAATAATTCCAACTATTCCAAGCGGATGGTATTGGTCGTACATTCTGTGGTTAGGTCTTTCACTGTGCATGGTTGAACCAGTTAACTGACGGCTTAATCCCACAGCAAAATCGCAAATGTCAATCATTTCTTGTACTTCACCCAAACCTTCCTGGAGACTTTTACCCATTTCGTAACTTACTAATTGGCCAAGTGGTTGTTTGTATTCACGCAATAAATTTCCGTATTGGCGAACTATTTCACCACGCTTTGGCGATGGAACTTTTCGCCAAACTTTAAATGCTTCTTCTGCAGTTTTTACTACTTGGTTATACTCTTCTTCGGTGGTAAATTTTACCTTACCTATTACCTTTCCATCTACTGGTGAATATATTTCTTTTACCTCGGCATTGCTTGCAGCAAAATGGTTTTGGCCAGTAGAAGTTCCTTCGTTTATTTCTTTTAAGTTTAACGCTGATAAAAAATCAAGCGAAAATGTTTGTGTTGCACTCATTGTTTTAGTTGTTAGTTGATGGTTGTCAGTTGATAGTTTCTTAGTTTATTTATTCTGTTGGCTAAAGCTGAAAGGCTTTTCAGCTTTTAATATTTATTTGCTATGGTCTATCGACCAGTTACAATTTAGCTTCTTTTATAATTTTTACCGGATTTAAAGCATTCAAATTTAGTATAAAACTTGCTCTTTCAAACGGATTGTTTAAATTATTAAATTCCCAAGCTTTTATTACATCATCGGAAGCAAAAAACGGCAAATAAACAGAAAAAATATTTTTAGCAATGCTTAAATAAAGTCCGCCACTGTAGGTAAGTTTAGTTTCATAACTTGTTAAATTTGTTTGAGAGGTATTAGACAATTCTTCCCAAAACACCACATCGGAATAAAATCCAATGGGCAATTTGAAAGGAAAAGGAATCGTTAAATTAGCCGAAGTTAGCCAAGTACTGCTACTACCAATGCCAACAAAATTTCTGAAACCAGCATCGCGGTTAATTACTTGGCGTGCCATCCACGTTTGTTGTTGGTTTTGTTCAGCTCTACCAAACATGGCTTCATCGTACATGTAATCATTCTTGCCAGTAGTTCCACCAGCTTGAAAGTATGTTTTGCCAATATTATAATTATTATAATTACTGTTATAGCTTTTTTGGCTAAAAAACGCACCGGCAAACAACCTAAGAGTCGCTGTTTTACCTTTGTCTTTATACAAAATTCCTTGGGTAAAATCTGCGCTTATTCTTCCAAAATTATAATAAAAAGTCCCTATTTGTAAATCCACATTTGCAGCACTTGGATATGTTTTCAAATCGTGTTTAAAATGATGCGTAATATTAAAAGCAGAAAACGATTGATTGTCCCAATTATTGAAGTAACCACTGTTTTGAGGATTTTCTAATATGGTAACATGCCTAAAATTTAAAACATTACTGAACAAACTTCTTGCTGTTTTTTGGTTAAAATGTAATTCAATAAATGGAGCAAATTTTTCATAAGATAGTTTTGTCAAACCATCATTATTATAAAGGCCAATAGTTGCAAACCTTGACATATTTACTCCAATTTTCACTTTTTTATAAGTAGTTCCATGTTGAGGAAAAATATTTTTCGCTATGTTTAAATAACCGTTCCAATCGTTGGTGGTAAAGCTGTACAAAGGCGTAAAACTAATTTCAGTTTTTGGCAATGGAAATACATCGTTGCTTAAATGTACACCCAACATGCTTTGGTTATAGTTATTCCAAGCATAAAGCGGAATGCAAAATATTTGGCGCTTATTGGGGTTTTCTAAAGCGGGTAGAAAGCGAATACTTATAGGCTTTTTCAATGAGTTATTTTGTCGATAAAGGTCAATTGAGGCATTATCTTTATCTATTATTATTTCATTTTTAGTTATAAACCAAATCTTATTGAGCTTCTTGACATCTGAACAGCCTGGAGACAAAACAGATAGAGTTTGATTTTTAAATTTGTCTGTTTCTGAAATGCGAAAAGGAACCACAAAACCAGTTTTATTTTTTACAATTAAACTATCTTTCGTGATACCAACAATTTTATAATCCATCTTTTGTGTAGAACCCAAAACACCATCAAAAAACCAACTTAAATCTTTAGCCGTAAATGCTTCAGCATGGTTTTTAAAATCGTTTGGAAGCGGATGTTTAAATTTCCATTTTTCGTAATAAGCATGCATCATGGAATCAAATTTATTATTACCCAAATAATTTTGAAGCATGTAAAAACTCAAAGGGTTTTTGGCGTAAATTATTGCACCATAATTAAAGTCGGTATAAGCTGTTGAAGGTAAATTTCCAGCTTGGTCTTCATTTTTTCGTGCAGAAATTGCATACAGCAAACGTGCTTGTCCAAAGCCTTCTAAATTTAAATTAAACACATCATTTAGCACATCTTTTTTCTTGCCATATTTGGCCATTTCAGCATCTTTTTTTTCTTGAGAGCAACGGCTTTCATAATAAGTGTTTAAGCTTTCATCCATCCAAGGATGCTCGCGTTCATTGCTACCCAAAATTCCGTAAAACCAGTTATGTCCTACTTCATGAATTATGGTGGTTCTGTCTATGCTTGCACAATTGGTAATGGTTGGATATTCCATTCCGCCTCCAGCTTCTAAAGGTGTTATAACCACTTGTGCTAAATTATATGGATAATTTCCAATATGGTCAGAGTAATATTTTACACCTTCGTTTATATAATCAATGCCAAAAGCATTGATGTTTTTTGCAAACAACCATGTTTCTATTGTTTTACCATTTTGCAAAGCAATTTCGCCCTTTTTCACATTGAATTCTTTGCTTGCAAACCATGCAAAATCATGAACTGAATCTTGTAAATAACGCAATGTTTTAAATGCATTGCTTGAAATAGGTGGAACTTCATATTCTACAGCAGGCTTGGCAGCCAATGTATTTAAAAAAAGGTTTTCTTCTTCATTTTGTAAATTGCCAGTGGCAGCCACCACATAATTTTTAGGAACCGAAATACTTACATCAAAACTTCCAAACTCGCTATAAAACTCACCTTGGTCTAAATATGGAATTGGATTCCAGCCATTCACGTCAAAAACGGCAGGTTTTGGAAACCATTGTGTAATGCAATACAGCTGTTTTTCGTGACCCATTCTGCTATAAACCTTTGGCAAAAACACGTAAAAAGGCGTGCTGATAGTTATGTTCTGTCCTGGTTTTAGTGGCTCGTTTAACGTGAGCAAAGCTATGTCAACATCATTGGTCAATTTCCAGTTTATATTGGCATTATTTACTTTAAAATTTAAACTGTCAATGCTTCCTTGCTCTTCGGGTTTAGCAAAGTAAAAATCGGTTTTACCGTTTTCTAAATGTTGCTTTGCAAAAGCAGTATTTCTACTGCTATAAGCATTTGGCCACAAATGCATGTAAATTTCATTCAATTCCTTTGGTGAATTATTGGTATAAACCATGCTGATATTTCCTATCAAAGTATTGGTTTCATCGGCTAGCTTCACAGCTATTTTATAGGAAACATGTTGTTGCCAGTTTGCCTGATTTAATTTATTAAATCTGTTTTGAGCAAAAACAAAAGTTGTAATAAAAAGAAGTAAAACGAGCGAAAATAGTTTGTTCATAATGGCCATTATTTTTTATTTTTAACAAGAGTTCAAATATTTGTAAAATATCTGAATGGAAAAAGACCAATTAAATAATTTATGAACTTATATTTGCAGTACTAATTTTTGAAAAGCCGATGATAGAAGGTGATGATTTTTTAAGTGAAGATGTGAGTAACGATGTGCAGCGGTATGAAAAAATGCTGCGCAATAAAACCAACGAATACTTTGACACAGAATCACTTGAAGGCATTATAGACTTTTATATTCAATTCAATAAAGTAAAAAAAGCATTTGAAGCAGTAAACTATTCTTTAGGTTTATATGAGCTTCACAGTGAGTTTTTATTACAAAAATCCGAGATTTATATTTTAACTGAGCAATTTGAAAATGCATTAGATGCGCTAGAAATGGTAGAAAAGCTCGAACCATTTAACCCTGATTTACACTTACTAAAAGGCGAAACTTACATTCATTTAAAACAGTTTTTGGATGCCAATGAAAGTTTTGAAACGGCACTTCAACACACGGATGAGCGATTAGATATGCTTTTTGAAATTGCCTATATTTACGAAGATTCCGACCTATATAATCAAGCCATTGAATATTTTCAAATATTAATTAGCGAGTTTGAAGACATAGACCAAACGTATTACGAAATTGGGCATTGTTATAATCAGTTAGGTGATTATGCAAAAGCAATATTTTACTACAAAAAATTAATTGATAACGACCCTTACAGCACCACAGCTTGGTATAATTTGGGTATTATTTATTATAAGCAAGAAAGTTTTGAAGAAGCATTAGATGCCTATGAATTTTGCTTAGCAATAGACGAAGAATTTACCGCGGCAAAGTTTAACAAAGCCAATGTTTTGGTAGAGTTAGAGCGTTATGAAGAAGCAATTTCTGCCTACAAAAGTGCCATTGAAGAAGATGGTGCCGACAGCATTGTTTATTGTAATTTGGGTGGTTGTTACGAGCGCATGAACCTAAATGATGAAGCCAGAATTAACTACAGACATGCCACCGATTTAAACCCAAATATTGCTGAAGCATGGTTTGGAATTGGGCTAACTTACGAAAAGGAAAACAAGAACAAAGAAGCGCTTACTTTTTACCACAGAGCCTGCATGATAGAAGAAGACAATGCAGAATACTTATTGGTGCTTGGCGAAACGCAATACCGATTAAATCAAATAGAAAACTGCGAAGAAACGTATGCCAAATTGGTAGAACTAGACGCAACAATGCAAGAAGCTTGGCTTGATTGGAGTTTTGTAAAATTCTCGAAAGGGGATTTACAAGAAGCGGTAGATATGATGATGGAAGCGTTAAAAATTAATTATGATTGCCATCAATATCATTACCGATTGGTATGTTATTTATATGAAATAGGGCAAATAGAAGAAGCAAAAAAGCATTTGGAAATTGGCTTATTACTGTGTTTTGACGATTACTTTTTGATATATGAAATAGCACCAAAATTGCAACAAGCAACAGCACTTACCGAAATAATAGAAAGCTATAGAAACAGCTAAAAAGTGTTATTCAAAAGCACCTTTTTCGGCACGTTCAATTACATCCCAACTGTGGTCGCCCAAAAGCTTAACGGTTGCTATGTATTTTCCCAATGGTTTACTTCTTCCCCATTCGTTTTTGCCAATAATAGAAAGCTTGTAATGGTCGTCTTTTTCGTATAAATGATATACTTGATTTACAACCGGTGTAAACCTAAAATCGCTTTGATAAATGTGTTCTGAAATCTTCAAGCGGGATTCAATTTCTCGAACCTGAGTCATGATTAAATCAGCTTGTCTTTTAAGCAATAATATTTCCTGATTTGCATAGTGGTTCATAGCTTCCACTGCATTTGCTTTTATTTTATTTTTATCTTCAGGCCTAATTACTGGCGAACCAATGCTTAATGGAATTGGCGATAAATTTGCCGGTCCACTGTAACTTTCTTCTTGTATATTACTTTCTATCATTTATAACCATATAAAGCAACAACAACAATAAAAGTTTTAAAAAAACAAAACATTGTTATTTGTCATTGCAAATTGAGTTCTTCCATGTTGAAAAGCTGCTTATGTAAAAAGCAGCATTAAGCAAAAAACGACTAAGTATATTTATCGTTAAACTTAATTTTTAAATCAGTGGCTATTTGTTTTACTTCTTGTTCTTGGCTTTTATCACAAATCAAAAGAACATCAGGCGTATCTACTATAATTAGGTCTTTTACGGATTTTAAAGCAATAATTTTTCCGTTTAAATTTTCAGATTTATTTACCAAACAACCTTCTACATTATACATAAAAACGTGTTTTCCTTTTACCACATTATTATTTTCGTCTTTTGGTGAAATATCGTACAAAGAAGTCCAAGTTCCCAAATCGCTCCATCCAAATTCGCTTGGAATTACGTATACGTTTTGTGCTTTTTCCATAATACCATAATCAATGCTAATACTTTTGCATTGCTCATAAAACGCCCTAATGGTTTCTGCTTCATTTTCTGTAAAGAAACTTTGCGCTGCATTTTCAAAAATATCGTATTGCTCGGGTAAATTCTGCTTAAAAGCCTTTTTTATAGAAGAAACAGACCAAATAAAAATACCAGCATTCCATAAAAAATCACCACTATCAATAAAAGTTTTGGCAATTTCTAAAGTTGGTTTTTCTGTAAATGTTTTTACTTTATGAATGTTTTCTTCCTCGTTGTTTTCTAAGTATTGAATATATCCATAACCAGTATCGGGGCGACTAGGCATAATTCCCAATGTAACCAGCGAAGGATTTTTGTGCGCATAATTTAATCCTTGTTCTACATAATCCAAAAACTTTGCTTCATCTAAAATCAAATGATCGCTAGGGGCTACAATACAGGCCGCATGTGTATTTAATTTGTGAATTTTAGCACTTGCATAAGCAATGCAAGCGGCAGTGTTTTTGGCAGTTGGTTCGCCTAATATTCTATCAAAAGGCATATTTGGCAACTGGTCTTTAACCAATTGAATGTATGCAACATTGGTAACTATAAAAATGTTTTCGGGTAAAAATGCTTTTAAAAACCTATCGTAGGTTTGTTGCATTAAAGTTTTTCCTGTTCCTAATATATCTAAAAATTGTTTTGGATAGGTACTTCTGCTTGCAGGCCAAAATCTGCTTCCAATTCCACCCGCCATAATAATGGCATAATTGTTTTTGTTTTTTTCCATTTATTTGAAAATCAATTGTTAATTTCAATCATTAATCAGAACTAATTGCGGTGCAAATTA
>CAIUQQ010000310.1 GCA_903901345.1 uncultured Bacteroidota bacterium
AAGATTTGGATATATAAAAATAATAGGTATGTTTGAATATAGAAACATTCCTAAAACAACCCAATTTTGGATAGACATAGGAAGGTTTTAGGGTTAAACATTCCTATATAAACAAGTTATGCCTCATTGCGTTGACAAAAAAATAAATTGACAAATTAATAGTATTATTGTACGTTTGACTTTCAAAAACCTCACTAACAACATGAAAAAATTAAACAATCCATCAAAAATTTTAGGAAAATTTATCCTTACAATTTTTACAATTTTGACTCTGTTCGTAACAATGAATAGTTGCAATACAAAGTCAAACAAAGTACAATCTAAATCAACAAATGACAGTTTAATTGAGCAGGCTGAATTATTTGCACAATTACACAATGATGGTGTAGATTATGTAATGAACTATCCAGACCAAGATAGTCTAAATTTATACCAAAAGGTACTATTATCAAAGTCTTTTTGTCTAATAAACAATATAGACACAAATAGCTTAAATTTCACGCCTGAAGACGTTCAAAATTTCTACACAAATTATGACACTGATAATCTTACTAATCTAGTTCAACAACTACTAACAAATAACATTATTGATGAAGCAACAAAAAACTATTTAAATCAAGCAATAGATATTTCAAACGAGGGAGTTTCTTTTGACCAAAAAATAGCTGAATTAGCTCAACTACAAATCAACATTTCAAATGATGGAAATATCAACTATAATAGTAAAGTCATTAGCATGTATTCTGTTACAACTTTTAAAGAAAGTGCAACATATTGGAATGGTTATCAAAAGACCCTTAAAAATTTACATAAAACAAATAACGATTGTGATGATTGCTTAAAGAACAACTTATGGAAAATTGCTGGTATGGATGCGGTAAGTGCTATTTTCGGCATATTTTTTAGTGGTCCCGCTGCTCCTATTGTAAGTGTTGCGACAGCGATAGCTGTATCCACTACAAGTAGTTGTAGATTTTGTAATATGTGTTCAGGTTGTGGCGGACCTAATCCATGGAATCCATATTTTTGTAATAATTGCCCACTTCCAAGTCAATTCGATGGTGCAAGTTGCTTTTTTGGAAGACCAACAAGTGGAAGTGTTTTTATAATGAATGGAAATCTTTATTGGGATGACCCTTCACATCAATGCAAACTACCAATTTGGAATGGATTATTTACACAAGGGACTTGGGACGGTGCCCATTGTTACTACCCAATTCCTTCTGGCGGACAAGCATTTGTTTATAAAAATGGCTTATATATTAAATGTGTTAAATAGGGAAATTATGAATACTAATTTCAATTTAACTTTTCACAGCCGCAATTTGTTAGTTTTTATAATAGTTTGCTTTTCATCATCTCATCTTTATTCTCAAAATTATTCATATGATTCCATTTATCTGAAACGAACTGGAATTAACAATTTAAAGTTTTTTAAAAATGACAAACCTGTTAAATGGAGTGAAATAAGGCGTCTTTCTGAAGGAAATGATGAAGCAAAATATCACTTAAAAAAAATAGATAACCTTAGAATTGTAGGGTCAATTAATTCTATAATAGCCGGTTTAGCCTTGGGTTTTGGTTCCAGTAATTTGTCAAATGGTAATTCAACAATTCCAATTATCATTTTAACTACAGCTGGACTTGTTTGTTTGGGTGACATTATTTACGTGGATAGAATAATGAGAGACCATATGAAAAGCATAGCAAGGGCATTAAATAATAAAATCAAGATGAACAATTAATTTAAAAATAATCAATACTTTTATTGCACTTAGTTACATTCAGAGGATATTGTCACAAACACTAACATCCTCTGAATTTTTTTTATTGAAACCAATAGTTATTTAATTACAAATCAAAGTTTAATGACACCTATAAGCTATTGCCAATAAATAAATTGTGCATATCCTTTTTAATTACAATGACAGTTAATAATTTACCAATTGCTAGCAGACACCTTGAAAAAAAAGCAACGAAGGCATAACACGGGTTTGGCAAAAGTGGCGGTTCAGTGCTCCGCAGACACATTTGTGGTTAATCAAAATTTGGTTCTCCGCATCAAGATTTGTGGTGAAAATCGCCACCTTCGCCAAGCCCGAAACCGTTAGCACCTATTTTTAAAAAATTAATAAATACAAATCTGTAGTATATACTTATAATATATAACTTTGTTGCAATATGAAAACACTATCTTTAAAATTAGATGACGATATCTTTGAAGAGGTGGAAGAAATTACTTCTAAACTTCATTTAGCAAGAAACAGATACATTAACGAAGCTGTTAGTATTTACAATCGTGTAAACAAAAAAAGATTGTTAAAAAAACAACTAGCAATTGAATCCGCGCTCACTAGTAAAGACTCCATGGAAATTTTGCACGAATTTGAAAAATTGTTAGATGAAAATTAAACAATATGACATTTGGCTTGCTGATCTTAATCCTAGTAAAGGTTCAGAACCAGGAAAAACAAGGCCTGTAGTTATAGTACAAACAGACTTATTAAATGAAACTCATTTATCAACGCTAATTTGCCCTATTTCAACAAATGTTCAGTCAGAAATTGAACTTTTACGTGTTCACTTGAAAAAGAATCAACTCGACAAATTAAGTGATGTAATCGTAGATCAAATACGTGCAATTGACAACAAAAGACTCCTATCAAAGCTTGGACAATTAACTAAAGAGCAACAAGCTAAACTGCGTAACAATCTTAGAATAGTTCTTGATATTTAAACTTCAATTAAAGTTGTTAATAGCAGCAAATCCTATAAAAATTGGCAGTTCAGTGCTTCAATGAAGTTTTGTATCTGCTAGCTAACGGATTCAGTGGTGGCAAATAGTTTTATAATTCGTAATCGCCAACATCTTGTAACTGCAAAACGTTTTTGGTAAGTTTGTTTGCGAGAAATTAAACCATTTTAAATGAAATCAGTCCTACAAAATATTTAAAAATTTAGCTTTATGAGATCATTGATATTATTGTCATTACTTTTTTTATCGTGTGCCAAGGAAAACACAACAGAACAGCCCACTCCTGTGGCTTATAAAATAACAAGGTCTGTTTCTTACAACAATGTTAACGTTGATGTTATAATTGACAAACCTGCACTAAATGAGGTAGATGTGTTGATTACTTATCATGGAACTGTACAAAGTGATAGCAATATATTACCCGCTGCTGAAAACACACTTAATCAATTTAAAAATATTTTATATCGACAAGATATGATGATTGTTAGTGTGGCACATCCGCAACTTAATGTTCTTTTTGGGGATAATATCAATCAAGCAGAAGCCGCTTTGCTATGGGTTAAATATTCGGCAAATCAAGAATTAGGAATCAAGGTTAAAAAAATATTTCTAGCAGGGCATTCACAAGGTGGCTATTTAGTTACTCGTCTTAATACCATGCATGAAACCAATGGAGTAATTGCAAATGCACCTGGTCCTTTGAATTTAGTTTTTAGATGCCAATTAGAAGAAAATGGAAAAACTCCTGCAAGTTATGTTTGTAATAAATTAAGAAATGTATATGGTACCACAACAGCAAATGCTAACGCATATTACCAAAGGTCATTATTAAACTTTACAAAGGGTTTTAAATCGGATATATTATTTGTACAAGGATTAAATGATGAGGCAATTCAAATGTATTCTTGGCCAACATTTAAACAAGATGTATTAAATTGCACAAGTTGTAAAAACAGACAGTTTGTTGAGATTGTTGGTGGTGAACACGGCTCTCTGTTTGAAAGCCCAACAGCAAAAAATGAATTTAATAACTTTATAAATAACCACTAAAAAAAAGCCTACCACATACAAGCATTTGGCAAAAAATTGTTTTCAGTGCTCAAATGAAACTAAGTGTTCGTTAGTTAACAAATAAAGAATTTGTACAAAAAAATTTGGTTAAAACTAATCTGTTCAAAAACTAAAAATTACGATGTAATTTGAAAAAAAATTAGTTGATTGCGCTAATTTTTTAGTGATTATGAACAAGAAATTATTTAGCCTGCTTTTAGCAACCCTTTTATTTTACACTACTGTTTTTGCTAGCCGCAATACGGTAATTATTTCTACCCTTAGTAACAATGTGGTTTGCGACCCAAGTACAGAATTCACCATTTATGGCCCCAATATTTGGTCTGCACGTTGGCAAACTGCTTTTGATACCACACAAACTCCTGGACAAATTTTTGAATACACTGCTGGTATTGTTGTTACACAATCTGACTCTGTTTTGTATTACCGCAGGCTAAGTTCTGATTACAGCGATACCAGTAATTGGTACAAAGTGCGTTATATGCCAAAACCAATTGTTACCAATTTAACTAGTTATAGTATGTGTAATGGCGCAAATACTCAATTAACGTTAACAGCAAATGCTCCTTGTACGTTTAGTTTTTTACCTGTAACAACTATCAATGGCACAACTGGTGCTTCCGCTGGAACAGGTGCTCAAATCAATCAAGTATTAAATAATTCAAGTAGCAATTCTACCGGTGGTATTGTGTATCGAATAACAGCAACGGCTATTGATGGAGGCTGTGTAAGTATAGCTAAAGATATTACTTATACAGTTTTACCTAAACCACAAATTACCAATATTACTGCGCAAAATGTTTGTAGCGGTGCTTTATTAAGTATTCCTTTAACTGCTAGTGTACCTTCTAATTTTAGTTGGACCAACCAATCGATGAGTTCAGGAATTACTGGAGCTAAAGATTCGAGCGGAGCAACCATGCTCATTAAATTATTGAATGCAAGCAATGTTACAAATGGCACTGCTGTTTATGCAGTTGAAGCAAGTTCAATTACTGGTAGTTGCAAAAGCAATGCAGTTAATTTTACCATTACTGTTAGGGCACTTCCAACCATTAGTAGTTTTGCGGGAGATACCATTTGCAGTGGCCTAGTGAACGAACAAGTATATTTTCAAAACTCCATTTATAGCAATATTGTTTGGACTCAAATTCAATCACAAGGTTTAGTTGGTGCGCAAAGCGGAACAGGTTTTGTTATGCGTCAATCATTAGTTAATAACAGCACCACAACTTATGGTTTTGTTAATTATTTAATTAAGCTCACTACCGTATCAGGTAGTTGCATTAGCGATAGTTTGCCGCTTAAACTTTATGTAGCTCCCACACCATAAATTATTGGACCAACCAATAAATTAATTTGTAATGGCAGCAATACAAACCTAATTCCAACTACCGATTATCCTGGTGTTTTTATATGGACATTAGGCGCAAAAACAGGCAATATTAGTGGAGCTACAACTATGTTACAATCTAAAACAGGCATTTTTCAAACACTCACCAACAGTGGAACAACAACTGGTAGCCAAGAATATTTGGTAAAACATGTATTAGCCGATGCCCAGTGTGGAAGTGAACCAAAATCAATCACAATTTCTGTAAGCCCTACTTCTAATACTTTGAGCTTAAATGATACTTTATTTAATACATGCAGTGGTATACCTTTTAGCGATAGCATTCAATCAAATCCGAAAGCAAGTTTTTATTGGAGTCCCGTTCAAAATAACCAAATTACAGGTGCTAAAGCTGACAGTGGTTTGGTATTGAAACAAACCTTATTTTTACAAAATATCAATTCAGCCACACAAGAGTTTATGTTGTGGCCTTATATAGGAAATGAAGGCTGCAGCGCAAATCCATTAAGCATTAAGGTGAATGTATTTGCATTGCCAAAAGCAAGCTTTACTTATATTTTATCAAACGATACCTTTTATTTTTTGCCAACCGATACTTCCTTATCAAATTATAGTTGGAGTTTTGGTGATAGTAGTTTTTCAAATATAAAAACACCAATCCATCAATTTGCAAAAGCGGGCAAATATTTGGTTAATTTACAAACCTTTAATTCCAATGGATGCTCAAACGATACAGCTTTAGAAGTTGTTTATGCACCAGTAGGTTTAAATGAATTAACGTTAAACAAACAGGCAAAACTCTATCCTAATCCGGCCTCAGATTTTGTTACTTTAAATACAGAAAATATAGGTAATGATTTTATAATTATAAATGTTTACAATGTAGTTGGAGCTTTAGTAAAATCAGAGCTACTGAATATATCCAAGCAACAATTTAATGTGGAAGA
Source organism: uncultured Bacteroidota bacterium (assembly GCA_903901345.1). Classification (GTDB taxonomy): domain Bacteria; phylum Bacteroidota; class Bacteroidia; order UKL13-3; family UKL13-3; genus JAAFJM01. The sequence goes on from CAIUQQ010000310.1 coordinate 6,128, forward strand.
TTTAAGTAGCGGAGTTTATATTATTGAAATTAAAAATAAAGAAAGTACGGAAAGTGAAAAACTTATCATTCAAAGATAAAATTATTACCCCCTTTCATTTTTTTGAAACTTATAGTTGGTTTTTCTGTTGAACATTTTAAAAATATTCATAAAATATAACAAAATTGTATAAAATGTAAATGCGCTCAGGCATAACCAAGCGAATAAAGCATAAAAATAAAACCAAGAAAAGAAGCAGTCAATCATAGATCATAGCAGAGCTAAAATAAATAATGATTAACCCAAAAAACAAAATGGAATTATCAAACTTCTTAGAAAACCTTTATCAAAAACTTCTTTCAAAAAAAACCAAAGAAAGGAGTGAACAAACTATTTTATGGATAGCTTTAGGTAGTTTTATCATTCACTTAGTTATGATTGGATTATTGCATTTTAACATCATTGCCATTAGTGAACCATCAAACCTTTTAAAAAATCCAATTGCGGCTATTTACACCCCTTTCTCTTTTATATTGGTTTATGAGGTATATCTTTTAATTTATTACCTTCCAAAATCAACTTCAACTTATATCTCAAAGCAGTATGAAATCATTGCGCTTATCATTATTAGACGATTGTTTAAAGACCTTTCAGGTTTGTCGCTTTCGTTTAATTGGTTTAATATAAAAAACGATTTGCAGTTTACCTATGATATAGTAGCATCGGTTTTGTTATTCTATTTAATTTATTTGTTCCATGTTCAGCGAACCAAAGTTTATAGAACCATTGAAAATAGTAAAAAACATGATTCACGTATTTCAAAATTTATCAACGCAAAAAAATGGGTCGCTACAATATTAGTTCCTATACTACTAGTTATAGCCATATATTCATTCTTAAACTGGAGTCTTGGTATGTTTCAATCATTGGAAACCAACGCTATTTCTTTTAAAAACATCAATAATATTTTCTTTGAACAATTCTTCAATATTCTGATAATTGCAGACGTAATATTGTTGTTGTTTTCATTTTTCCATACCGATGAGTTTCATAAAGTTATTAGAAACTCGGGTTTTATTATTTCAACTATTTTAATTCGTGTTTCTTTTTCTGTAAGTGGCATCATTAATAATGTGTTGATTGTTTCTGCTATTTTATTCGGACTTCTTATGCTTTTAATTCATAATAAATTTGAAAAGCACTTAGCAAATGCAGCGAAAGAAAATAATGAAAAAAATGAAATAGAAGAGTAAATAGATGCCAATGAAATGGTTTTTGAAAAAATAAATTTTTTTTGATGCAAACGGAAAGAAAATTATTTCTCAAAAAATGACCGAAACCAATTCTAAAATAAAAACGCAAGATTTACCAAAAGGGATTTATTTTTTAAGCATTGGTAATGAAGTGAAGCGTTTTATAAAAGAGTAACGGATAAATAAACATCTAATAGTGAAAATTAAATAAAAACTGAATATAGTATAAGTTTGGCTAAATGGAGGTAAAAGCGCATGTTTTTAAATTTTTATTTTGAAATAAACATTGGCGTTTCTTTAAACATAAGTGCTTCGAATTTGCATCTTCACCAAACCAAAAACCTTAAGTGGTCATTGTAACAAATGAAACAATCAGAGTATAAAGACTGAGAAAATATAAATATTAAATGAGCAAAATAATAGTTGTAGCTGGTGCTACAGGGAATTTAGGAGGTAAAATTGTAAAGGCGTTATTAGCGTTAAATGTTGAAGTGCGAGCAATTGTTCGCTTAGAAACAGACCTAAAAAAAATAAAAGACTTAGAACAAAAAGGTGTCAAAGTATTTCAGGTGGATACAAACATTCAATCAGAAATTTCAAAACATTGTATAGGGGCACATTGCCTAGTGTCAGCTTTGGCTGGTTTAGAAGAAACAGTAATTGACGCTCAAAAAATATTTTTAGACGCTGCGGTTGAAGCAAATGTTCAAAGGTTTATACCAAGCGACTATTCAAGTGATTTTACAAATTTAAAAGAAGGACAAAATAGAAATTTAGATTTCAGAAGAAAGTTTCACGCGTATATTGACAAAACCCCAATTAAAGCAACAACTATATTTAATGGGCCGTTTATGGATTTATTAACTACCGATATGCCTTTAATACTTTTTAAGCAAAAACGGATTTTATGTTGGGGTAATGCAAATCAAATTTTAGAGTTTACAACTACTGAAAATGTGGCTGAATTCACTGCTGCTGCTGCCATTGACGACAATACACCAAGGTATTTAAGAATAGCAGGTGATAAACTTTCGTGCAACGAATTTGTGAAATTACTTACTGAACTTACAAGCAAAAAATATAAAATATTGAGACCAGGAGGCATTCGTCTTTTAAATTTTCTTATCAAAATGACAAGGTTTTTTTCTCCTTCAGAAAAGGAACTTTATCCAGCTTGGCAAGGAATGCAATATATGAGAGATATAATGGAAGGGCGCATTATTTTTCAAAAATACGATAACGACAGGTATTCATATATTAAGTGGACTTCTATAAAAGCGTTTTTGGTTAATGAAAATGTAGCCCTTAAATAATCAATTTGACAAGCAGAAGAAAACAACGAATCGCTAAAAGAAATTTACAATAAATAGGTGGTTCAGTGGATATGAAAATACTGCATTGGTAGTTTTTATTGTTTGTTTATGAAAAACAATAAGTATGTTTGAAAGTAGCAATTTTGCTGTGTAAATAAGTTATAGATGTTGCTTAAATAAAATATACCTATACAATTATGAAAAATGTTTTGCTTTCGTTGGGATTACTTTTCTCCTACTTAGTTTCTTTCGGACAAGATGCAAAAGTCATTTTGAAACAGTCGTATAATAAATGCCAATCTATTCAAAATGGCAATTATGAAATGAAAAGATATATGAAGTATATGGACAATAATGATACTTCTATAACCAGCTTTAAATGCTCCTTTAAAAAACTGAAAGACGATTCCATTTACCCTTCTGCTTTTCACTATAACGTGTTTTGGAACGATACAACCTCATTTGAAGTAATGTATACAGGTAATGAATTTGTAAGTCTTTCTATAAAAGACAGCACGGCATCAATTATGTCTAAATCATTGTGGGCAAAAGAAATTAAATTATATGCCCATAATTATACTTTCTATTCGCCATTTACCAATAAAAAAAGCACACCGTTGCAAAGCGATTCTGACTTTATTGAAAACAAGAAAGTTTTCAAATTTATAGGCGTAGAAAAACTAAACGGTGAACCGTGCTACCATATTCAAGTAAATAAAATTCCAGAAAATGATAGCACAGATGATATGAAGGCTTTGCGAGAAGAATACCATTTTTGGGTTAAGCAAAACGACATGGTTCCTGTTCAATATTACATTGCGTTTGATTTGGTAATGAACAATGATACTATGTATCAATACGAAAAATTTGTGCTGAAAAAATTTGAATTAAATAATTTGAAAGACGAAACTGTTTTGACGTTAGCCTCAATTCCATCTTTTTTTAAAACAAAAGATTATGTTCCTTTTAAAAGTCCTAAACCATTAAATATAGATACAATTGCTCCGAATTGGGAGTTAATTTCATTGGCAAATGAGAAAATAAGTTTGAAAAGTTTGAACGGACAGCTTGTGTTAATTGATTTCTTTTACAAATCGTGTTACCCATGTATGCAGGCTCTTCCGGCACTAGAGGCATTGAACAAAAAATACAAAAGCAAAGGATTGCAGGTTATTGGTGTTAACCCTTACGATAAAAAGGAGGACGGCATTGCACCATTTCTTTCAAAACAAGGAGTTTCCTACACCGTATTTTTAGATGGAAAAGATGTAGCAAAAAATTATCGAGTTTCAGGTTATCCTACTATGTTTTTAATAGACAAAACAGGAAAAATAATTTTTATTCAGGAAGGTTACGGAAAAGGTGTTGAGGAAACTCTTGATGAAATTATAAAAAAGAATCTGTAAAATAAGGAATAAAAAGTCCACCCTATTTTCCTTAATCTAAAGCCAAATTTTGTAGGCAGAAACTATATGTTTCAAAGGATAGAAAAGTTTTTAAGTTCGTTTTACTAATCCATATCAGTTACACTGTGTTTTATTTGTAATTATTAAAGTGCTGTGCTAATGATATGGAAATATGCAGTTAGAAAATATGGATGAGGGAGTAGGGATTTTAGATAAGCGGGTAAGAAATGTGGATGAGGGAGTAGGAAAAGTGGGTAAGCGGCTTGGAAAAATGGATAAGGGAGCAGGAATTTTAGATAAGCGGCTAAGAAATGTGGATGGGGGAGTAGGAAAAGTGGGTAAGCGGCTTGGAAAAATGGGTAAGGGAGTTGGAAACATGGATGGGGGAGTAGGAATTGCGGGTGAGCGGCTAAGAAACATTTTGTGCTTTACTCGTATATAATCCCGTTCGTTCACTAAGTGTAATTCATCAAAAACGGAGGTGAATAATCTTTTTTTAAAGCTATTTTGTTACACTAAAAAATATGACATTGTGTTTTAAAATAATATTATACATTTGAATTTCAATAATATAATTTTTATGAAACATTTTACTTTTACTCAAATATCTTTTATATTTAATAAAAAAGCAAGCTTATTGGCCGCGTTTGTTTTGTTGTTTGCTGCTAACATTTTTTCCCAAAATAGTTGTGAAGCAAACTTTTCTTATACTTTAAACCAAAGCAGCAAAACGGCAGTGTTTACAAACACATCTGTGGGTACAGGTTTAATTTATATTTGGACTTTTGGCGACAATACAACATCGTCAGCTGCAAGTCCAACTAAAACCTTTAGCGCCTTTGGAACTTACACAGTTTGTTTAACTATTACCAAATCCGATTCTTCATGTTACCATACTCGTTGTAGCACATTAGTGATTGCCGCTCCGTGCCTATCTACTTGGACTGTTGCTACCGCAACAGGAAATAACTTAAGTAAAAACTTTGCAAGTAATAATACTAGTTTAGACTATAATTACTTTTGGTCTTTTGGCGATGGAATTAATTCGGACTCCAAAACTCCTAACCATGTATACTCGCATGCTGGCAGGTATAAAGTTTGTTTAAGAGTAGCAAAGAAAGACTCGAGTTGTACTACTCAAACCTGCGATAGCATTACCGTTACCGCTAATACCACTACTCCATGTGTTGCTACTTGGACCGTTACTTCAAATCCAAACACCTTGCCTTTTGCTAGGTATTTTACGAGCACAAGTACCAGCACTGATTTTTCATATTATTGGACTTTTGGTGATGGTTCTTCGTCAGATTCTAAAACACCAAATCACACTTATTTGATTGCAGGAAAATACCGCGTATGTTTAATGGTTACCAAAAAAGATTCTACCTGCTCAAGCACTATTTGCGACAGTGTAACTATTGGTACTGTTGGCTGTAACGCCAATTGGACTTTATATACTGATAGTATCAATACTTTGAAAAAATATTTTGCCAGTGCTAGCACAAGCAATGATTATAATTACTGGTGGTCGTTTGGCGATGGAATTAATTCGGACTCCAAAACTCCTAACCATGTATACTCGCATGCTGGCAGGTATAAAGTTTGTTTAAAAGTTAGCAAAAAAGATTCAAGTTGCACTTTAACAGTTTGCGACAGCATTACTGTTACTGCAGCTTTAGGTTGCGAAGCAAACTTTACATTTACCAAAACTGGCAGAGAAGTGCATTTTACAAATACTTCAAGTGGCACTTTTAACAGAACTATTTGGCGCTTTGGCGATAGTTTAAGTGCTGACCAAAACTCACCTACTCATACCTTTAGTCACAACGGAACTTTTAACGTTTGTTTGTATACTTACCGCATTGCTAATGGTGATACTTCTTGCCGTTCTAGCCGTTGTTATAATATTACTGTTACTAATTTAACCAATAGTTGCGTAGCTAGTTTTACTTATGGCGTTAATCATTTACAAAGACGATTAGAAGTAAACAGCACTGCTACAGGAAGTAATTTATTATACCGTTGGTCGTTTGGCGATGACAGCACTTCTAATTTATTGCATCCTGCAAACCATATTTATACTCATAATGGAGTTTACAGAGTTTGTTTGTTGGTTATAAATGCTTTAGATACAAATTGCAGAAGTGAATATTGCAGATTTATCAATGTAAATTACCACGATTCAAATATTATTCATTCAGAAATTCAAGCTGATTTTACTAAGAATACTACCAATCCATCAAACAATACTATTCAGTTTGTAAATGCTTCGAGTGGTGCTATTAATTATTCGTGGGCTTTTGGCGATGGTTCTTCATCAACTGATGAAAACCCGCTTCACAGTTTTGAAACCAATGCGTTTTATACTGTTTGTTTAACAGCATCGGGTCCAAACGGAATTGATGTATTTTGTAACAGTGTTTCGTCCGATAATTCAACTGCAGGAATAGCAAATGTAAATGCTTTTGAAACGTTAAGGGTTTATCCTAATCCATTTAACGAGGCGGTAAATATTGATTTAACAGTGAAAACCAATATAAGTATTACTGTTCAAATTACTGATATATCGGGAAAAACTATGGAAATTAAAAAAGTTGATTTGATAGTAGGGAATAACAATATTAGGTTTGAAACAGGCCATTTAAATAATGGAATGTATCTATTAAGTATTTTAGGCGAAGGTTTGAACAAAAATTTTAAAGTAATAAAATAATCAATATTCAAAAGAGCTGCAACCTAAACATTGCAGTTTTTTTGTTTTTATAATACAAGTGCACTAAATTTTTTAACAATTTAAAACTAAAAACTATGGAAAAAATTTACATTTAAAATTTACATTTAAACTGATTGTTTTGGCAATTGTTTTGTCCTTCAGTTCTAAAAATTATGCTACTCAGCTGAGTGGCTCTTACACTATTGATTCAGCAGGTACAGCAAGTACCACTGTTTTTCTTAACTTTTCTTCTGCTATAACTTACATGACAGGTTCAGGAGTAAGAAGCGATGCTGGTCCTTCTAATAGCGGAACATTTGGTGTTTCAGGTCCGGTAATTTTTGATGTTTTGCAAGGAACTTATGTTGGGGCTGTTGATATTACTGCCATTACAGGTGCATCGGCCACTAATACCATTACTTTTGATGGTGGTTTTGGAAATGTTGCAACTCGCATAATGCAAAACACAGCCACCAGTTCTACCGATGCACATACGCTACGTTTTAATAGTTCAAGTTTTATTACCTTTAAAAATATTACCATTAAGTCGCTTGGAACAAATGGAATTGGGGTGCATTTTTATTTAGCTGCTAACAATATTATTATCAAACAATGTTCGGTTTTAGTAAGTAATGCTTCTTCAACTACTACCAGAGGACTTGCAGCTACTAACTCTAATATTTCATCTACAGGAACAGGTTGTTCATCTGCTGCAGGAACCGCATTTAATATTTTTATTGACTCCAACTATATTTCAGGTGGAAACATTGGCGTGTTTTTATCATCGTCAAGTAATACAAGTATTCCATTTAACTTTTATGTAAGATGGAACACCATTGAAAATGCTTATTTAACAGGAATTGGAGCTTCATCGAGTAACGGTTACTTGCTTGAATCAAACTATATAAAAATGGCTGTTGGAAATACTACTAGCAAAGGAATGCATCATTGCAATGGTTCTTCTTCTGGTATTCAATCCTATAAATTAATAAATAATGTTTTTGAAAATTGTGGGCAATATGGAATTCATTTCCAATCGAACAATTCAAACACCAATACTTTATATCCAACTGTGGTGGCTAATAACTATTTCAAACCAACTTTTTCTAATGCTACAAGTTACGGAATGGATATGAGTCAACCTAGAAATATGTTTGTTTTAAACAACACTGTTTTAATGAATGTAGCTGGCGGAAATGGAATAAACTTAGCTGCATCTGCTGGTACTTTATGTAAATATAAAAACAATATTGTTGCTTTGCAAGCAGCAAATTCTACAGGCTTATGCTTTATATCTACTGGTGCTAACGTTGATAGTTGCGATTATAATGTGTTTATGAAAAACTCTACTACGAGTTTGAACATAGCCACCATTTTATCATCAACTTATACCAAAGCTAATTTCATTGGTGGTGGTGGATTTAACTTAAATTCTACCATGGAAGACCCTCGCTTATTATCTATTGCTGATCCAAAACCAGGTAATATTTGTCAAAAAGGACAAATATCAGTTTATACTTTAAAAGACATCAATGGTTTAACAAGACCAAATCCACCTCAAATTGGATGTGCAGAAGGTTTAGGCGGATTGGCCATTGACGCATCAGTAACTGCTTTTGTTCAACCGTTAAGTTATCCTTTATCGAGCGGTGCTCAAAACATAAAAGTGATTATTAAAAACTCTGGAAATGCTACCATTACTTCCATGAATGTTACTGTTTCGTTAGGTGGAACCAATACAAGTTCTGTTTTATGGACAGGCTCATTAGGTGCTTGTAGCGTTGATACTGTAACGTTTTCTGGTAGTAACCAATTAACTTTTGTATCAGGAACAAACAACCTACGTGCTTGGGTTGATGGTCCTAATTTTATGGTTGATAGCAATGCAATAAACGATACTATTTCTAAAACATTTTGTACGCCTTTATCGGTTGGAACTTATACCATTGGTGCTGGTGGAAATTTTACAACGCTGAATGAAGTAGCAAATTTATTAAATTGTGGTGGTCTTTCTGGTGTTGGACCCACTGTTTTTAACTTACTAAGCGGGACTTTTAACGAGCAGTTTGCATTGGGTTTAATACCGGGTGCTTCAGCTGTTAACACCATTACTTTTCAATCGTTAGCAGGAAATGCAGACTCTGTTACTATTTCATATAACTCAGGTACTTCTAATAATTTTGTGGTAAGGTTAGCTGCTGCTTCATATGTTAAATTCAAGGATTTAAAATTACAGTCATTGAATTCTACAAGCGGAATTGTAATGGAATTGGCTGGTGTTATTTCAAATGATACTGTTACAAACTGTAAAATTTTAGCGCCAGTAACTGCTACAACTGCTAATGCTATGGCCTTAATATATGCAAATGGTATTTCTGGTAAACTAAACTCATTTACCAATAATACATTTACCAATGGGTCTTATGGAATGTATTTTTATGGAAGTTCGTTAACACAATCAATTGATAGTAGTTTTATTGAAAACAATGTGTTTTCTGCTTGTTATTATATGACCATTGCTGCAAGCTATACTTCAAACTTAAAAATAAGAAACAATGTAATTGGCGGAAGTACATACACTTCAAATTATGCCATTTACTTTATAAATAGTGCCAATGCTTTTGAAATTAATAATAACAAAATTACCAGTGCTGGTACTTCTGGTATTTATATGTCATCGGATAATGGAACTGCTACATTACTTGGGAACATTAGAAATAATACCATTTCTGGTGGCTACACAAGTACCTATTATGGCATGTATATGTCGTCATGTACCTATATGAATGTATATAATAACAGTGTAATTGGAAACAGTACGGCTGCCGCTACTAACTATGCTTGCTATACACAATTTACTGCTACTACTGGAACTACCGTTGTATTAAGAAATAATATTTTTAGCAATAACGCTACTGGAACTGCTATAACTGTTGCCTCTTTATATGTTTACAATACTTTATATTTAAACAGTAATTATAATAATTTGTATTCTGCTGGACCAAACTTAGTGAACGTGGCCACTCCTGCACTTACTCATTTAAACATATATGCCTGGAGAACTGCTTCTACTTATGAAAAGAATTCTATTTCATACAAACCTGGCTATACTAGTAATACCAATTTAGTTCCAAATCCACTTGATTCAAATGCTTGGTCAATTAATGGGCACGGAACTTTTATTGCAGGTAACAATACTGATATTTTAGGAAACCCAAGACCACAAAACGTAACTCAAGGTGTTCCTGATTTGGGTGCTTACGAGTTTAAACCAACATCTGTTCCTCCTGCTGCATTAACAAATATTGCGCAGTTAGCACCCGATTCTACACAAATATTCATGTTTGCTGGCGATACCGTTGCTTCTATTAAATGGGATACTTACTCATTGGTTCCAACCAGTGTAACGGTAAGGCGTTATTCAGGTGTTAGGCCTAATTATATTGATACAAATGCTAATAATTACATGTATTATTATACTCAAACAGCTGGCGCTTATGGGTTTTATAATTTTACTGTAAACCAATATTATAAAAACGAATGGCTTGGAAGGGTTCCTTCAGAAACAGTTATAAAAGCTGCAACAAGAGACACCAATTCATATTCTTCTTGGACTCCTTTTACTTCATCAAGTAGCTTGGTAGATACCGTTAGAAATATAATAGCTTTACCAGGTAATTTTTACATTGACTATATTTATACAGGAACCGATAATAACAATCCATTACCAGTAAAACTTTTAAAATTCAATGCACGATTGGTGAAAACCAATGTTGATTTAAATTGGAGTACTGGTGAAGAAATAAATAATAAAGGTTTTGATGTAGAACGTTCTACAAATGGTAAAACCTTTGATAAAATTGGTTTTGTGAAAGGTGCGGGCAATAGCACTTTAGTTAACAATTATAGTTTAACTGATGGAAATGCGTTTGAAAAAACAAATGTTTCTACCTTGTTTTATCGCTTAAAGCAACTTGATTTTAACGGTGCATTCACTTATTCAAATACTGTTATTGTTAAAAAAGATATTGGAAATAATGAGCCTGTTTTTGTTTACCCAAATCCGTTTAAGGATAAATTAAATATAGACTTTGCTGCTTTAGCAAAAGGAGAAATTACCGTGCAAATAATTGATATTTCGGGTAAAATAATTGAAAACAAAAAGGTGGAGGTTTTGCCTGGCAATAATTCAATTCTGTTTGAAACCAACCATTTGGTAAATGGTGTTTATATGATGAATATAGTTGGCGAAGGAATAAATAAAACCTTGAAACTAGTAAAATAAAAAAAGCCTGAACTCAATAATTGAGTTCAGGCTTTTTATTTGATGATTTTTTATTGTTCTATGGAACAAAATTATATTCTGTTACCATTTCTGCCAATGATTTATCTAAAATATTAACATCCATTTTTATGTCTACAATTGGTCGGTTATTTGCATCTTTTGTTTGTTTAACTATCGTTGCTGCTACATCCATTCCTTTTATAATTCTGCCAAAAACAGTATAAGCACCATTTAAATTGGGTGTTCCCGCTGTAGGAATTACTATATAAAACTGCGATCCGCTAGATGCCCTCAATGGATTTGTAGCATCGCCCATTCGGGCTGCTCCTACTGCTCCAAAAGTGTGTGATAACTTTATGTTTTTTGTGGTGTCTATTTCAGCAGGAATTGTAAATCCTGGTCCGCCAGAACCATCATTCAAAGAATCTGTGTCTTTTGAATTTGGATCGCCTCCTTGAATTACAAAATTAGTTACACAACGGTGAAATGTGGTGTTGTCAAAATAATTGGTGTCGGCCAATGCTAGGAAATTAGCTCTATGCAAAGGCGTTTCTTTATAAAGCCACATATACATATTTCCAAAACTGGTTTTAATTTCAATTACTTTCTCGTTGGTTAGTGCTACTGCTTTTGTTTCTTCTTTTGTACAAGAAAACATAGTGGAAAGTAGCGCACCCATTAGAATAAATTTCTTCATATTTGTTTGTTTATAATAACAAATATATAAATTCGTATGAAATGACAATG
>CAIUQQ010000311.1 GCA_903901345.1 uncultured Bacteroidota bacterium
AAAGTTTTATCGTTCAAACCTGTCAGGTTTTAGTCAAATAATAAGTTATTCTGAAGGAATCTTGCCTGTTATAAAATAACATTGAATTAAATAACTACTTTTAAATCATAAATAAAGTTTAGGCCAAGGAATATCGCTCAACGTAACTTCGGAATGACCTAAACATCATTTCTTTTAATAACGAAAAACTTTGTCAAAGTTTTAAACTTTGACAAAGTTAAACTGATAAAATTTCAGCTTTTACTTCTTCCCAATTTTTAAAACTAGTGGGATTACTAATATATAATTCTGCGCTTTCTTCTAGCTTAGAAATAGTAAATTGATCTAATTCATTTATTTCAACCTTAATATCGTGAACAAAGTTTATTTTACTCAATAATTCTTCAGTTTTTTGAGCTTGTTCATATGTTTCTGTTTTCAATTGAATGGTTGTCATTACAAATATTGTTTTATCAAATATAGAAAAAAAATTATACTTTAAACCTGACAGGTTTAAAATTACTTCAACTTTACTTTCAAATAAGGAGCGGTATAACTCTTTTTATTATTCACTAAATCTTCAGGTAAGCCAGCAAAAACAAGGTTTCCACCTTCATCGCCAGCTTGCGGACCAAGGTCTACAATATAATCAGCACACTTAGCCACATCCATATTGTGTTCAATTACAATAATGGTATGCCCTTGATCAATTAAAGCGTTAAATGAAGTCAGTAATTTATTGATATCGTTAAAATGTAAACCAGTAGTTGGCTCATCAAAAATAAACAATACATGTTCTGAACTTGCACGTTTACCAAGGAACGAAGCCAGCTTTACACGTTGCGCTTCTCCCCCACTTAAAGTATTACTTGATTGCCCTAATTTTATATAACCCAAACCTACTTCGCTCAATGGTCTAATTTTATTGGCAATGGTTGTTTCATCATGAAAAAATTCCAAAGCTTCATCCACACTCATGCTCAGCAATTCACTGATGTTTTTATCGTTGTGTTTTGCATCCAACACTTCCTCTTTAAAACGTTGCCCATGGCAATCTTCGCAAGGCAAATGTATATCTGCCATGAACTGCATTTCAATGGTAACTTCGCCTTCACCTTGGCAAGTTTCGCAGCGACCACCTTCTACGTTAAAACTAAAATGTTGTGGTTTAAATCCACGTGCTTTTGAAATGGGTAATTGCGAGTATAAATCCCTAATGGCATCGTAAGCTTTGATATAAGTAATGGGGTTACTTCTGCTCGATTTTCCAATTGGATTTTGATCCACCATTTCTATTTGAGTAATGGTTTTTATATCGCCACTGATACTTTCGTGCGCACCTGTTTTTTCGCCACTGTAATTACCCAAATGCTTTTGAATAGCAGGGTATAAAATCTTTTTAATTAAAGTAGTTTTTCCACTTCCCGAAACGCCAGTAACAACAGTAAAAGCGCGCAAAGGAAACTTCACGTCAAAACCTTTTAAGTTATGTTGTCTTGCTCCTTTAATTTCTATAAAATCTTTCCATTTTCTGCGCTTGCTTGGCACTTCTATTTTTTTAACACCAGAAAGAAATTTACCTGTTAAACTATTGGTATCATTTTTTATAAAATCAATATTTCCTTGCGAAACTTTTTCTCCACCATGAATTCCTGCCAAGGGACCAATGTCAATAATTTCATCGGCTGTTTGCATAATTTCTTCATCATGTTCTACCACCACCACTGTGTTACCTATATCTCGTAATTTTTGCAATACTGTTATTAAGTTTTCAGTATCGCGCGGATGCAAACCAATACTTGGTTCATCTAAAATATACAAGGAACCCACCAAACTTGAACCCAATGAAGTGGCCAAATTAATGCGTTGTGTTTCGCCACCACTTAAAGTATTTGAAAGTCTGTTTAACGACAAATAACCCAAACCAACATTTTGTAAAAAGTTTAAGCGATTGCTTATTTCAAGCAATATTCGATTGGCAATTTTCTGATGTGTTTCTGATAATTTTAAAGTTTTAAAATACTCCACACAATCGTCAATGCTCATTAACAAAAGCACCGAAAGACAAGCATATTTACTTTCACCTTGAAAATAATAAATTTGTTTAGTTTTATTTTCATTCACCAATTTCACAAAATTAGCATCGCTGCGCAATCTTGTTCCTTTACAATCAGGGCAAGTAGTTTTACCACGGTAACGTGCTAACATTACACGGTATTGTATTTTATACGTTTGTTTTTCTAACTCTTTAAAAAATCCATCTAGGCCCGACCAATCTTTTCCGCCATGCCATAAAAAATCTTTTTGCGATTCATTCAATTCAAAATAAGGTTTATGAATTGGGAAATCATTTTTTCTAGAAATTTGTACAAACTGATGTTTCCATTCTTGCATTTTCTCCCCTTTCCAAGGCACAATGGCATCTTCAAAAATGGATAAACCTTTATCTGGAACAACTAAATCTTCATCTATGCCAATAACATTTCCCAAACCTTCGCAAGTTTTACAAGCTCCAAAAGGATTATTGAAACTAAATAAATTGACACTTGGCTCTTCAAATTTTTGTCCATCTAATTCAAAACGATTGTTAAACAAAAAATCTTTTTTGTTTTCGTTTTCATCAATGGTATGTAACGTACATTCACCCGAACCCTCAAAAAAAGCAGTTTGAATAGAATCAGAAATGCGGTTTAAAAAGTCTTCATCATTTTGTTGCACCGCAAAACGATCAATCATTAAAAACAATTTTGTTTTTGATTTTACTGTCTTTTTTAATAAGTCATCATCATTTAAAAAGTCTTCAATGTCGAGCATTTTTTCATTTAAAAACAAGCGATTGAAACCTGTTTGTAAAAACACTTCTAATTGTTTTCTTAATTCATTTTCCTTGTCAATAATTGCTACCAATAAATAAGCTTTGGTATTTTGGGGCAATGCCAAAATATGTTGCACCACATCGTCAGTTGAATGACGTTTTACCATATTACCACTGATGGGTGAAAATGTTACGCCAGTTCTTGCAAAAAGAAGTTTTAAATAATCGTAAATTTCGGTAGAAGTAGCAACAGTTGATCGTGCATTTCGGGTATTAACTTTCTGTTCAATGGCAATGGAAGGCGAAATACCATGAATATAATCTACATCAGGTTTATTCATTTTACCCAAAAACTGCCTTGCGTAAGCCGATAAACTTTCTACATACCTACGTTGACCTTCAGCGTAAAGCGTATCAAAAACCAAACTCGACTTTCCTGAACCTGAAACTCCTGTAACTACTGTTAATTTATTTCGCTTAATGTTTACATCAATATTTTTAAGATTGTGTGCACGAGCGCCTTTGATGATAATTTCCTTGTTATTTGTGTGACTCATTTATATAAAAAACAACACAAAATTACTCAAAAAGTTCATAAGAATTTGGATTATTTTTGGAAGGGCTGCTAGCAGCTATAGCATGGGCGACAACTTAAGTAAAACGCTGAAAGAGTTTAATATCAATAGCCACCAGAGAAACTGGTGGTAAAATTTAAAAACAAACATAACGAAAACCTGAAAATCTTTGCGAAAGCCAGAGGCTTTCGCAAAGATTTTCAGGTTTTCGTGTAAAAGGTTGGGTTCGTTATTTCAACGGGTTAAAACCCGTTGCTTCAATAGTTTCGTTCCTACGGAACTTTAATATTTATCAATGTTTACAAGAAAAAAATCATAACTTTAGTTGAAGCCTTTGTTATAGATTTCTGGATAGCAACTAGCTTCTAGTAAAAGATGAAAATATTAAAACGAAAACAATTATTTGAATATAAAAATTGTACTTTTGTTTAAAATAAAAAATATGAAACACTTTGTTGAAATAGATGATTCCACCGAAACTGGTAAAAGTATAATCGATTTGTTGAAGGCATTATCAAAATCAGAAGTTGGTATTGAGGTAATTGATGATCATGATTTGGTAGATACAGTTCCTTTCAAAAGTTTTACAAATAATTTATTATCTACTTTGGAAAATAAGTTAAAAAATCAATGAGAGAATTATTGGTTAAATACAGAGCTAACAATAAAGTTGAGGAAATTACCGACTTTATTGTTACTACTTATAAAATGCCTCTAACTGCAATAAATTATGCACAAAGACTAATTGATTTTATTTTAGATTTACAGAAAAATCCTTTTGCATATGCAATTTGTAGAGATTGTTTTTTATCAAAAAACAATTTAAGATGCGCAACATTTGAAAAAAGATGGATTGTAGTTTATAAAGTTACTGAAAAACATATCATTGTAGAAGATATTATTTTGGGTAGTACAATAGGCTAATTGTTGTAAGATGTGGTAAAATTTTTAAATAAAAAGTCATTTAAAAATATAATTTCGCAGTAATAATTATATAAAAATGGCATCATTTAAAGTAAAAGGTGGAAATCAATTAAGAGGTGAATTAATTCCGCAAGGAGCTAAAAACGAAGCATTGCAAATTATAAGTGCAGTGCTTATAACGGAAGAAAAAGTTATCATTGAAAATATTCCCAATATTAGAGATGTAATAAAATTAATAGAACTCCTGGCCGATATGGGCGTGGTAGTTGAAAAAATGAATGAGGATACTTATTCTTTCATTGCCAAAAATGTAAATTTGGAATATCTTTTAAGTGATGAATTTAAAAAGAAAGGCGCAAGTTTACGTGGTTCTGTGATGATTATTGGACCCCTTTTAGGTCGATTTGGAAAAGCATTTATTCCTGAACCAGGTGGAGATAAAATTGGTCGCAGACATTTAGACACTCACTTCCGTGGATTTGAAGCTTTGGGCGCTCGTTTTGATTATAACCACGATGAAAAGTTTTATAGCATTGATGCAAAAAACTTACAAGGAAACTACATGGTTTTGGATGAAGCATCCGTTACCGGAACTGCCAATATATTAATGGCTGCTGTGTTAGCCAAAGGTAAAACCACCATTTATAACGCTGCATGCGAACCTTATTTACAACAGCTTTGCAAAATGCTAATTAGCATGGGTGCAAAAATTACTGGCGTTGGTTCTAATTTATTAGTAATTGAAGGCGTAAATAGTTTGGGTGGCTGCACCCACCGAATGTTACCCGACATGATAGAAATAGGAAGCTTTATTGGTTTAGCAGCTGCCACCAATTCTGAAATTACTATTAAAAATTGTTCTATTCCATCACTTGGAAACATTCCAAAAATATTTGGACGTATGGGTATTCAAATGGAATTTAGAGGTGATGATATTTTTATTCCACAACAAGATTCTTACAAAATTGAAAGCCTTATTAATGGTTCTATGTTAACCATTAGAGATGGCATTTGGCCAGCCTTTACCCCCGACTTAATTTCAATAGCATTGGTTACTGCAACCCAAGCAAAAGGTTCCGTTTTAATTCATCAATGGATGTTTGAAAGTCGCCTTTTCTTTGTAGATAATTTGATAGACATGGGTGCAAAAATTATTTTATGCGATCCTCATAGAGCAGTGGTAATTGGTAGTAACAGGGAACAAAAGTTACGTGGTATAACCATGAGTAGCCCTGATATTAGAGCTGGTGTAGCTATGCTAATTGCGGCTTTAGCAGCCGAAGGAACTTCTACCATTAATAATATTGTTCAAATAGATAGAGGTTACCAATTTATTGATACCCGTTTAAATGCCATTGGCGCTGACATTACCCGAATTGATTAAAAATAAAATTACATATGGAATTGTATTAGGTTTTGCTATGATTAGTTTAAACTTTTTAATAGATAAAACACCTAAAATTGGAAGCCAATGTCCTGATTTTTCCGGTAAATTATATAACAACAAAGATTTTAATATTAACCAATTAAAAGGCAGTTATACGCTCATACAGTTTTGGGCTAGTTGGGACTTACCTTCTTTAACCAACAATTTGGATTTAACAACTACCTATTTAAAGTACAAAGACAATAAGTTTATTGATGGTAAAAAATTCAATATTGTAAGCATTAGCATTGACCAAAAACCAGAAACTTACCATGTAGTTATGGCACGCGAAATGTATCCTTGGCCTTATTTTATTTGTGACTTTAATGGATGGAAAAGTGCACTCATTGATTCGTTCCATGTTGAACTCATTCCCACCAATTACTTACTCAATCCCAAAGGAGAAATTATTGCTAAAAATCTTTATAACGACCATTTAGAAACTGAATTGAAGAAGTATTTGAATAAGTAGTTGTTGGCTGATGGACGATAGACGATAGACGATGGTTTGTAAAAATATTTTTTCTTTTTTTTGGGTTTTCGAAAATAGTAATTGGGGATTTGGATTGACCGAATATTCAAATACTTTTGTTAAAATAAAACCTGACACCTTTCAGGGTTATCTCTCCAAAAATGGGTAGGTATGCCTGATAAAGTCAGGGGTATATACAAGTTATGTGCTATGATAAGAACTACAATTAATATTTTATTTTATCTATCCTTTTTGGGGTTTGTCGCATGCACACAGCGCATTGACAGTAATAAGGTTTTGCTTATGCTCCCCGACACTTCTTTGACTCACAGAGACGTTGACATGGGCTATCTAAAGGCGCAACAAATAAGACGACATTTAAATCTTAAGGATCTGCGATTAGGTGTTGACAGTTTTGAATTAAGAATATACGAATCTGGTATGTGGACCCCTGAAAAGCTATACATTGTAAAAAAGGAGGACAGTACTTGGACGTGTTCAATTTACTACTATTGGGCAAGGTGTACTTTATTTGACGGTAATGAGAAATATCCTATGAGTTATATTGATATGATTAGCCATACTGTCATCGACAGCTGCGAATTCAAGAATGTAATACCAAAATATGGATGGAACAACTTTGCTGACAGTTTAAATAGTTTCAGCCCCTTTTCATTCATCTCACAACGGGAAATCCCTAAATTTAATGATCGGGTAAATGACGGTACTAGTTTCAGTTTTGAAATTGCAACTCATAACAAGTATAAATATTTCTCATATCACTGCCCAGACGCATATATTGACAAGGACAATGTAAGGGCAACTCAACTTTTGTGGTTTATTGGCCGACATCTTGACCCTATTTGGTTATGCGGACTGTAAATATCACAGCACATAACAGCACCTACAATAAATTGGCGGTTTCGTGCTCCGCAGACACATTTGTGCAAGGTGGAAGTTCAGTTCTCCGCATCAACATTTGTGCTGAAAAGCCCGCCCATCGCAAATCTGCAAAACGTTAGGCACAATGCTTGTAAAGACGATAGGCTATAGACATTTCCTTTTATAGAACAATACATAAATACTAACAATCAAACAAAAACAAACATGAAAAACACAACGAAAACAACTTTAGGAATAGTAATTACAATATTAATATATTCAATTTCGGTATTGATTAGTAAAGTTGTGATAATACCAATTGAATTTATACCATCAGCTTTTATAAGTCAATTACTAATGCTGACATTATCTGGAATTTCAATATTTTATTTTCAGTCAAAAGGACTATTAAATTTTAGAATGAAACCTGTTAAAGCAAAGTTGATATTAAGGACTATTTTAACAGCTGTAATTGTATTTATAGCTGTAAGTATTACAGCAAGTATTGCAATTAAAATTATTTATGGAGATATCCCAAAAGGACCTAATCCATTTATGAAATATACTCCATTACAATATTTTATTTTTCTTTCAATTATTGCACCCATTGCAGAGGAATATTTGTTTCGTGGTTTTTTACTTAATATGCTGGAACCATTAAAAAACAAAGGCATTAAATTATTTCAGATAAACCTTAATTTGTCAGTTTTATTAAGCGGAGTGTTATTTGGTTTGGGGCATTTACTTATTTTAACCACTGGCGCAGACTTGCCATTTGTATTTCGCATATTGTTTTTTACTACAATTGTTGGTGTTATGAATGGTTATTTACAGGACAAATATGAAAACAACATACTTGTTCCAATTATTGCTCATATTACCGTAAATACAATAGGGTTTCTCATTTCGCTTTTGTCGTTATCATAGATAGAATAATAAAACTAATTAAATATGGAAACAAATTTTTCTAAAAAAATCGCCACCATCGCCAAGCCGCAAAACGTTAGCTATAATTTCCAAGAAACCTACTAACTTGAAAACAATTTAGAAATGTATAAACTTAAAAGAACTAATTCTAATAATTTAGATTTTCAAAAACTTGTTGTTGAACTAGATATAGATTTGGCAATAAGAGACGGAGAAGAACATGCTTTTTTTGCTCAATACAATAAAATTTCTGCAATTAATTATGTAGTAGTTTTATATGACAATGAAAAGGATGTTGGATGTGGATCTCAAACTGGCCAGCCGGATCAGCGGACTGGACGCCATATTAGGGGGGCACACCCACGACG
>CAIUQQ010000312.1 GCA_903901345.1 uncultured Bacteroidota bacterium
ACTAGCGGCCAAATGTCTGCTTCGTTCAATACCCAAACGACACACTTCCTCGGCGCCAGAATAGTCATCGTCATTCATCAAGAATACGCAGTAAAAAAGGTAACCTTTGTAATGATCCGGCGAGATTTCAATGGCTTTTTCAAAGGCAGTCCTAGCGCCCGGATTTTCACCAAGACACTCGAGCGTAATTGCAAGTACACAGTGCCCCTCAAAAGATGCGGGATTGAGCTTGATGGCCTCGAGACATGCTTCTTTGGATGCAGCTAGTTCTCCGAGATTTCGGAGGCATTGGTTGATGTGAACCTTCAGTGTTTAGTGTTTACTCGCACAACATCAATGCGTCAAAAATTAAATTATGCATGCTCACCACTAATAGCTCAGTTACTCGTATGTTTGGCTCAAAATCTTCGCTCAGCAGCTTACTAACCTCTCGAAACGCCTCGATTGCGCCTCGCAGGTCACCCATTTTCTCTAGGGTGAGACTGAGAGCCAAAAAGGCTTCAAGTTTACAATAATACTGTCGATAACAAGGTTTTGATGCGACTGTCGTTGCTTCTTGATACTTTTTTAAGGCGCCTGCAAAATCATCTTTTACATATTCATCTGGTTGTGATTGCATATCAATTTTTCTATCATAAATTCTGTCAAATAAAAAAAGTGAAAAATGCCACAATACAAAAGAAAATAGCAAATTATAATCTACAGGAACACCTAATTTAATGTTATTACCATAAAGCAATAATGCAAAAATAATTGATAGATGTATTCGATATTTTACAAAAGCAAATAATCCTGTTCTAATACACTGATAACGTTTTTTAGTTAACATTAAGTATTTCGTTTTTCTTCCAAAACATCTTAACTCTGATTGGATATTCCGGATTTAAATTCCAAAGTTTATTTTCTTCCCAAACATCTGGAACAACTTCAATAGTAAGTCCATCTTTAACCATAGAAATGTAATTTAAACCATCTCCAAAATCGAAATCAAAGTAGTATAAACCAGTATTTAAAATTGCATTGGGTATAATTGCCTCAATTTCATATAAACCAGCTTTTTCATAAACTGCAGAATAATCTTGCCTATATATGATACAATCTGAAAGAATATTTCCGAAAGCATTTCTTACATTAATCATCAAATCAATGTTTTTGTCAACATGTTTTTGATAAATTACATATATTTTTATACTCTCACCAAATTTGTAAACGGTTTTATTGCTTGTTATTTTTTTTATACTTAATATATTATTTTCTGGTAGACTTTTTGTTACAGATTTATTTTGAATTTGATAAAACTTCAATGCATCTAGAACAGTTCCAAAAAACTGAATTTCTCCTTTATTCAGAATTAAACATTTATTGCAATACTGTTGTATTTCACTTAACTGATGACTGGCCATAACTATAACAGGTGTATTTTTAAAGGTCTGATGCATAAGCAATGACACTTTCCTTTGAAAATTAATATCTCCAGCTGAGAATACTTCATCAAGTAATAATATTTCAGGACTTGTAACACTAAATATTGCAAATGATAAACGAAGCATCATACCCGAACTAAAAGTTTTTACTGGTTGAAAAGCAAAGTCTGTTAGTTCTGAGAAAATTAAAATCTCATCAATTAATGATGGTAAATCATCTTTTTTAAATCCTAAAATTTGTAATTGCAACTTACAGTTTTCAACAGCATTTAAATCGGGATGTAGCATTGAATCGAAACCTGATAAGGATGATACAGATTTTTTTATTAAAATACTTCCACAACTTGGCTTAATAAATCCACCAATAATTTTAAGCAAAGTTGACTTTCCTGACCCATTCAATCCAACCAAACCTAACCTATCTCCTTCATTTAAAGTAAACGATACATTATTTAAAGCATGCATAAAAACATCATTAGATGCACCGTTTTTTGCTTGCATTTTGTATGTTTTAGTAATATCATTACATTCAATAATAGTATTCATATTATTTTATATGTAGTTTTATTTTAAAATAACCTAAAGCAGATATTTTACGAATTTTTAAATTCACACCTATTAATAAAAACAAAAAGAAAATTGTATAATTGACAATACGACTTAATAATTGACGAATCACGATATAGTAAAGTAGTTTGGAGATATTGTAAAGTTTAAAACTAATTCTTTGTAACCAACTAATAATGGGTTGTAATCTAAAAAAAGGAATAAATAAAGCAATGTGAACCGGTAATAAAATAAGCCAATTTAAGTTGTGTAAAACTAGTGCAAACAAAATAATGGCAGGGGCATATACTTGATAATATAAATCTGGAATATGCCTAATTGGTCTATTTACAATAATATTATCTTTTAGGTTTTTTGATTGAATTATTGCTTTATAAACTAAATATAATACTCCGATAAAAAGTAAGTATAATATTTTTTGTTTTATTGCAACTAACAAAATTACATAGGTGCATAAAAACAGTTCAGAATATAGTAAAAATTTCAGTAAAGCATTGGTTTTCAAAACACCAATAATCCTCGGAAGAGTTTTTGTTCCCGATAATTTGTCTTTAAAAATATCGTTGATATAATGAATTATAATGTTCCGAAAGCCGACAATAAATAACAAAAAAATGTACGCAAATAAAAATGAAACATAAATAGTTTTTGAACCTGCAAATAAAAAATAAGTATAATAAGATAATAATAAAGGAATAGTATATGCATAAAGTGCATCAATAATTACCGCCAAATATGCATTTTTCTTAAAACGTATTGGAGGAACGCAATACAATATAAATAAGGCAATTTGTG
>CAIUQQ010000313.1 GCA_903901345.1 uncultured Bacteroidota bacterium
ATTTGCTTTGAATGAAAGCTAGCATCAATTAAAAAAGTAGGAATATTTTGTTTTTTAAGTTCATTTAAGTAAAAAAACCAAAAGTCGTATTTAACCCAAAAAGCCAATTCAGGATTCAATAAAGCAATTAGTTTTTTTGCATTTTTCTTAGAATCGTTTGGCAAATAAAAAATGAAATCTGCTACGGAATCATTTTTTCTAATTTCGTAACCCGAAGGTGAAAAAATAGTTACAATATATTTGTGGCTTGGAAATTCAATTTTTAATTTTTCAATAACAGGACGAGCTTGTTCAAATTCGCCTAATGAAGCCACATGAAACCACATTGATTTCCTTGTATCGCCTTTTAAAGCTTGAGAAATATGGCTAAAAATGTTTCTTCTGCCATTTACAAATTGCTTTGCTCTTTTGTTAAAAGGAGCAATGATTTGTAGCAATAAAAAAAAAGAATTGATACTAATTACATAAAGAAAATAACCTATATAATTTAACATATTTTTTAGTTAGCTCTAAAGTTAAACTCTTCTGTTTTTGAACTTAAATAAATGGGAATCATCCAAGCAAAACGAAATGCCGTATAATTATCTTGTTTTGAATTCAAATCATATTGGTGAGTATCGTAGTTATATTCACGTAAATTTTTAGTGTATGCTTGCGCAAAATCTAATCCAACATAAAAGTTTAAAAGCCTACTTTCAGAATGAAAATAATATCCAATAAACTGATTAGTCGCTAGTCCACCATGTAACCTATCATAGCCACGTTGATTCTCTTCATTTAATTGAGCAACAGTATTTTGAGGAATATTAAAATTTAAATAATGCATTAAATAACCCGCACCAATTTGCAATAAAATACCATGGTTTTTATTGAACCTACTTACCGGAATTATTTTACCAATTCTACCAAAAGCAGTAAACCCTCTCATCGATAAATCAACGGTTGCGGGAGTTCCATTATTATCGTTAAAAGTATAATTATTACTATTGGTTAAATTTACCAAATCGGCAGTATTTTTCAAATTACTGGAAAGCATAAAACTACTTTCAGCACTAAATAACCAATTTGTTTGAGATTTATAATTAACACCAAAACCCAAACCATGACTTACCCCATACATTTTTTCCCAATCACCACTAGGAAATTGCCCGTTATAAATAAATTGAAAATTGAAAATTTTATTGCTAAAATCATCTCCTTTTTTTTGAGCAAATACTACTGATTTTATAAAAATAAATAATATTAAAAGTGAAGCTTTAACTTTATTCGACATGAGAAATTTATTTGTAATGGTTTTTTTAAATTACTTTTAAATAATACTCCATTTGTTTTGCTAAAAAATACAAATCTTTATTACTGCCAGTATCTATAGTCATGTCAAATAATTTGGTGGCAAGGTTCATTTGAGCTCCTAATTGATATTTGGCTTTACTTAAAACCGATATGCCTTGCAATGCCAATGTTTCTTCATTATAAATATTAAATAAAATATCAAATTTCATGTCTAAAAATCTTCCAATTTTATCAGGATCTGGTAAGTTAAAAAATGTAAGATTGGTGTTTAAAAATAATTCGCTGCTTATATGTGGAACACGCTTATAAGGCATTTCTTTTTGGTTAATAAAACCAAGTAAATAAACCTTTTTGCCCTCACTCCTTAATTCATTTGCAAATTGCTGAACTTTCTTTTCATTTTGCATGTCCTCGGCATTATAAATTATTCCAATTTCATTGGATTTATCAAATGACATAAAAGCATGTTTTTCTTTTTTAGCTTTTATTAAATTGGCTAAAATAATTTTTCCAAAAAAATTCTTTATTTGATTGAACATATCTAAAATCAATTAATCATTAATAAGCAATTTTACATAAAAAAGTGGATTTCGCAACTTTGCTCTCAAATCTAAATCTTCAAACATGCAGCTTATTGTTTCGCGAAGTGCTTTGTTTTTATTTGCTTTATTTACCACAAAATTAAATAGCCAAGGGTATTTACAGAGTTTTTGCATGGTATGACTTAACTTTAATTCATCCCACTGTCTATCGTAAAAAGCTTTGTCGTATGTTTGGTTAAATTCAGCACTAAAATTATTTTGTGAAATACAATTTTGAATGTGTGCAGCCGCTAACATTCCACTATACATGGCATTACCTATTCCTTCGCCTGTAAACGGATCAATTAAACTTGCTGCATCGCCAGTTAGCAGAAAATTATTGCCACTAATCACACGTTTTTTGCTGCCTAACGGCAATCCCCAACCTTGAATATTATTTACCAATTTTGCATTTGCAAAACGGTGTTTTATTTTAGGATTATTGGCAATTGCTCGCAACATATCTTCCTTTAAATTTACCTTTTTTGCACTTACCGATGAACTTAACATTCCCGCGCCAACATTGGCTTGTCCGTTTGGCAAAGGAAAAATCCAAAAATAACCAGGCAGCAATTCTTCTAAAAAATGAAGCTCAATAAAATTTTGATCATGTAGCTCGGTTACACCTTCATAATAAGCCCTGATACCCGCACAATAATGGTCGTTTTCTTTTTTTATATCCGATAATTTTTTTGCTACTAATGAACGGTCGCCTTCCGCTCCTATGAGCATTTTTATATTTTTTATTTCAAATGATTCAATGTTGTTTTTTAGTTGAATTGTAATTCCATCATTCGTTTTAATTACTTCTAATAATTCAGTTCCATCTAAAACATTTGCATAATTTTTATCTAATTTATTAAATAAACTGGCATCAAAATCAATGCGTTTACTAATAAAACCCGGTGCATGCTTTTCTTTACTTACATCCGATTTAAAAGGAATATCAATAGATTTACCATTTGGAGCAACAAATTTTACACCCCAACTTGGCATAAACTGATTACTGTTATTATTGTAATCATCAATCATTTCAGGATTCAGCTGCTTCATTACATACACTACTTTGCCGCTTAAGGCATCGCCACAAACTTTATCGCGTGGAAAAATAGCCTTATCAATGATGGTATGGGGAATTTTGTTTTTTGCTAAAAAAAGCGAAGTACTGCAACCCGCTGGTCCTGCTCCAATTATTACTATGTCGGTTGGTTTCATTTAGTGGGTTGCAATTTAAAAAAAAGTAACACTTTTTTTGTTAAATAAATGCAATACTTATTTAGCTGTTAAAAGTAAACCTTTAAAAACAAAAAGCCATTGAACAAAAAATGTTCAATGGCTTTGCTATATTTTTATTTTAATTTATTAAAATGGTAAATCGTCTGAAGTGCTTTCATCACTACTAAACGACATGTTTGTAGGTGCATCATTATGATTATTTTGTGGTGCACTTGGTTGAGTTGGTTGGTTAGGAGGCGTAGAAGTTACTGGAGTAACTTTCCAAGCATTTAAATTGGTAAAATACCTGCCATTATATTCTCTGCTTTCAGCATCAAAACTAACTACTACTTCTTGACCAATGCTATAAGGATTTTGGTCAATTTTATTTCCCATTAAACCAAACATTACCTTTTTAGGATATTGGTCGCCAGTTTCAATTAAAAATTCTTGTTTACTCCATTGGCCATTTTTACCTTCTCCAGTAACTAAAGGCATGTTTAAAATTACTTTTCCTTTCAAATCCATGCAGCAAATAAAAACTTTATTTTTTAAATATTATTTGATGTGTAAAAGTTTTTTGAAATTAAATTTTAAAACAAAAAATCACTCAAACTATAAACCGGTAATCCGCAGGTTTTATCATTACAAACATAAATAGCAGTTTTGCCTTCAGTAGGCATTTTATCTTTCAATAATGGCAAGTTTGTATGTTGCTTTGCAATGGCAAAAAGTGTGTTTGGGGAATAACGCTGTTGCAATTGTTGCATGATATTTTCCGCATCGTTTCCAATCATAACAATTTGTTTTACTCCTTGTATTTTATTTAAACTTAACTGCATCCAATTGGTATAACTGCTGGTGTTTTTAGCAAATTTTTGTTGTACTAAAGTCAACATTTCATTCACCATATTTTCATAGTTATCATTGCTGAAATAATAGCTTAATGCTTGCAAACAATGGCCAAAAATACTGTTGGCACTTGGAATTACATCATCGGTTAAATCTAATTTTCGGGCTATTAAAGCAGTATCGGTATTTGACTTAAAGTAAAATAATTTTTTCTCTGCACTGTAAAAATAATTAATGCTTAACTCCATTAATTCATTGGCTTTTTGCAAGTATTTTTCATCAAAACTAATTTGGTAAAAATCAATCAATGCTTTGGTTAAACAAGCATAATCTTCCGCAAATCCATGAATGCTAATTTTACCATTTTTATAGATTCTAAACAATTGGTTATTTACCCATAAATTTTCTAAAATACTATCCAATGCTTTTTGCGCAGCATAGAAAAATGTTTTATCATTCAATGCTTTGTATGCTTCGCAATAACCCGAAATCATTAAAGCATTCCAGCTTGTAATTACTTTATCATCCAGGCCGGGTTTGGTTTTTTTATTGCGTTCAGCAACTAAAATAACATTGCATTTTTCAATGATTGCTTCTATTTCAATGTTGTTTTTCCCTGTAATTTTTTCTAGTTCTTCTATTGTTCTGGTTTTGTATAAAATGCTTGCGCCATGTTCCCAATTTCCATAAGCATCTACCGAATAATAAAGGCTAAATAATGGTTCATTTTCGCCTAAATATTCTACTAATTCTTGGCGAGTCCATATATAATATTTGCCTTCTATTCCTTCACTATCGGCATCTAAGGCTGAATAAAACAAACCACTTTCGTGGGTTAATTCATGTTGTAAAAACTGGTGTGTTTTGTAAATAATATTTTTGTACAAAGGATTTTTTGTCAGCTGAAAAGCTTGCGCATATAAACCCATTAATTGCCCATTGTCGTAAAGCATTTTTTCAAAATGTGGGGCTTTCCAATACACATCGGTACTATAGCGTGCAAAACCACCTTCTATTTGGTCAAAAATACCGCCATTGGCCATGCCATTCAAGGTTTGTGTTACCGCTTCTAACAACAATTCGTTTTTTGAAAACTGATAATATTGCAAATAAAATTGCCAGTTATTGGGCATGGGGAATTTAGGTGCCCAATTGTATCCACCATATATTAAATCAAAATTTTTGCTCCAATTTTCTACTGCATTTTGAATGGTTGCTAGTTTAATTTCTGCATTTTCTGCGGGAACAATTTGATCTAATTTATTAATTCCTTGGGTTAATTCAGCGGCATATTCAAAAGCTTCTACTTTACTGTCTTGGTAAAAATCGGCAATGGATTGCAATGTTTTTTTCCATTGCTCTATTGGGAAATAAGTTCCACCATGCAGCGGTCTTCCATCAGGTAAAGCAAAACAATTTAACGGCCAACCGCCACGCCCAGTTAGCAATTGCACCGCATCCATGTATATTTGATCTATATCGGGACGTTCTTCTCTATCTACTTTTATGCAAATAAAGTTTTTGTTCATCAGTTCGGCCACTTCTTCGTTTTCAAAACTTTCGTGCTCCATTACATGACACCAATGACAAGCCGAGTAACCAATGCTTACCAGTATCATTTTGTCTTCGTTCTTGGCTTTTAAAAGCGTTTCTTCGTTCCATTCTAACCAATTTACAGGATTGTGTGCATGCTGCAATAAATAGGGGCTACTGGCGTGAATTAATGAGTTGGTATGTTTATGTGTTGTGGTCATATAATTTGATTAATTTATGTTTTAATTCTGTCAAACCTTTGCTTGGAAATTGCGTTTTTAAAGCGCTAGACGGATATTAAAACATGCTAGAATAATTACAAATATATGGAATTATAGTTTTTAACCCGTCAGACGCTTAATTAGCCTATGCATTGCCAAGGCGTCAGACGGGTAAGTAACAAAGCAAAATCTATTAAAAAGAGTAAGTAAAAAATGTCTGAACTATGAATGGTATGATGAACATGATTAGTTTGATTTTAAAATATCTTTTAATCTGTAAAATAAAAAAAATCATAGTTCAGACAATTAGCTAACAAAAAAAGTAAAACCGGAAATCAGTTAAAAAGAGTAGCAAAGAGTTAATAATTCTAAAATAAACATTGAATACCCCTATAAAACCTAACCCGAAGTTAGGTTTTTTTATTGCTTTTACTATAAAAAGTAGGGTACTTTAGTACCATATATGGTCATAAACTACCATGTTTAAAATTGGTTATTTAGTACCATAAAAATTAAAAACCGATACTTTACTTTTGGAAAAAATAAATGTAAAGTAAACAAAAAAAACTTGCAGGTGCGTGAACACCCACAAGCTTATAAAAATAAATGTGCAACCCTATGCTAATAAAACTACACCCTATTTGACTACGAAAGTAGTAAAATAATAAATAATTGCAATGCTGCGTGTAATTGCTCGGTTGTTTGTGCTTCGATAACCATGGAAAGTAGAAGCAATATTTTTAAAATAATACTCTACAAAAAAGGGATTAATTAAACAATCAAAATGAAAAATATAAAAAAAACAATATTATTTTTTAAGCATATTATTTGGCGTTATATCAAATACAAATGCACAATTAACTGGCTATGGAACTAGTACTTATAGCCCATCTAATTTTATACATAATTCTGGCACACTTTACACTGATGCTATAAGGGCAAAAGGAATTAATTATACTCTTGTAAATTCAATGACTGCCGATATTAGTTTAAGAAATTTCCACGGTACTATCAATAATGGTGACAAGTTACTCATCATTCAAATGAAAGGATCATTTATTGGAAATCACCAAGCAGTAACTGTAACTTCAATTTCGGGAAGTACTTATTCTCTTCAAACTGTATCAAGCGAGCCTATGTTAAGTTATAGTGCTAGTGGAAGTGACAGGTTTCAAGTAATTAAAATTAATGAATATTACGATTTTACTTTAAACGGAGGATTAGTTACATGCAATAATTGGGACGATGCAGATGGTTCAGGAGGAGTTTTAGCTTTAATGGTTAACCATACCTTGACTGTTAACAATGGCCTATTTTCAGTAAGCGGAAAAGGTTTTACACCAGAAGAAGCTGGAGTTACTTTTGGTGTGGGTTCTACTGGAGGAGCTCCAAATGCAACAATTAATTTAAATAATGCTTCAAAAGCGCCTGTTTCTACTGCATGTATGAATGGTGTAGGAACAGTAATTGTAAACCAAGGTGATAAAGGAGGTGTAGCTGGTTCTACAGCATCTGCCGGAGCTAGTAATTCGGGTAGCCCTGTAAATTATGGTGGCTCAAGCAAACCTACATTATTAGTAATGGGCGATCCAGGTTATTACCAATCGGGGTATGGAGCAGCCAATGGAGGCCAAGGTGGTGGTTGGGGTGGAAAAGGTGCAAATTCTAATTGCCCACTTCCCCCAAATACTGGTTCTAATGGTGTTCAAGGTATAGCTGGATTAAATGGAGGAAATGCTGGAAGGGGAGGAAATGGCGGAGGAGCTATGATAATAAAAGCATGCACTACACAAATAAATAATAATTTTATTGTATTTGATGCTTCAGGACAACATGGTACACCAGGTGGTAATGGAGGTTATGGCGGTGCTGGTGGCGTTGGTGGTGTTGGTGGTCCTGGTTGCTGTATTAATGGAGGAACAACACCAATACCACAAGGTGGAAATGGAGGTGTTGGCGATACTGGTGCTGGTGGAAAAGGAGGAGATGGTGGAAATGGAGGAGCTACAGGTTATATTTGGATTGGTACTAAAAGTTACACTACAACTGCAGGTGCAAGAAAAGACAATTTTTCATTTAGAGCTGGAAAAGGTGGAAAAAAAGGATGGGGTGGTTGGAGTGCAGTTAATACTACACCAAATAATATGTCGGCTATGAACGAATGCACTGGGATAGATTGCAGCACTTCTGGTGGTGGTGGTGGCTCTTCTTGCGCAAATGCGGTATGTGACCCTGATAAAGCAATGTGTTATTTATCCTCAAATTATTTCGGTGCTTTTTCACCTGGAGGAAATGATTATAGCTTTACTGATGTATCATCAACAACTTTTGCGAGATATATTTCTAAAAACAATACAGGTGATGGCGATTTAGAAGTAGATATTCCTAATTCATGTGGCACTATTACTACTTATAAAGCATACTGTAAAGGTGATTGTGATGTATTGTTTAAACAAATTGCAGCTAATCAAAATGTAAATGGTTATACAGTTACCAAGCCTAATAATACTTCCACTTGTTCTAGTTTACCTACATTACCAATGAGTATTAATTATATAGATGGTTCATCTGGTAATATTCCATTATTAGAATATGTGCATACTGATATAAATGTACCTGCTACCCTTACCGATGTAACAGGTGAAAGTGATAATGTGGGTACATTTACTACCTGTTTTAGCAAAAGTATAAATGGTACTGAATTTACTTTTGTACCAGGTTATGATCCACCACCTGTACAAGCCCCCGCTGGAAACGATGGTGCTGGAGGTACCACTCCTCCTCCTCCGCCTAACACTGGTGCTGGGAACCCAACAGATAATGTGATTGTTGATGATGGAAATAGTTGGTTTAATTCTGGAATTAATAATACTAATTTAGGTAATGCTTTTTCTGCTGTTGCTTATCCTAATCCTGCCGATAAGGACTTAAATATAGAGTTACAAAGCGAAACAAATATTACTGCTAATGTTACTGTAAAAGATGTAAACGGTAAAGAAATAATAACCACCAAACAAAAACTACAAACAGGTAAAAATAAATTTACCTTAGATGTAGCCAAACTAAAAGCTGGTTTTTATTTTGTAACCATTAATGCCAATAACAAACAAAGTGTTTTAAAAATAACTATTCAGTAAACCCAAAACAAAGACCTAACAGGTTTTTTAAAACCTGTTAGGTCTAATTACTAAATAATTGAAAAAAAATTATACATTTGAATAAACAATGAAAAAATATTATAACCTTATTATTTATTTATTGAGTTTGGTTTTTTCATTAACCAATATACAAAGCAAAGCCCAGCAAGTGCTTAATGGTAGCTTTGAAGATAATAATTTACCCAATCATTTAAAATTTACTATTTCAACTGGTTTAATAGGATACCCAATTAAATCTTTTGTAAAAAATGTAGAATATAAAGTGGTTGATACCACAGTCATGGGTTCAGGATTATTTTATCATGCTCCTTTTAATACATTATGGTGGGATTCTATTGTAATTCGTGATAAATATAATGTAAAGTATGCTCCACATGGTAACATTTACATCTGTATAGAAGACCCTTTTAGGGGAAAAACACAGCAGGTTATGTTTTTATTATCAGATTCTTTAAAAAAAGGAAAAAGATACACAGTGCGATTTTATGCTGGTAATTGTTATACCGATAAAATGTCATTATTTCAAATAATGGTGGCATTAAGTAAAAACAATATTAAAGCGCAAACAGAAATAGATAGTTTTTATATTAAAGACATTACAGGCTATAGAGAATATGTAACCTCATTTATAGCTGATGATACTTATAAATACATTGATTTGTATTTGGTTAAAGGGAGTAATATTTTTGGCCGTTCTACAAGAACTATGATAGATAATATCCGATTAGACACTTGTGTAAATATATTACCCACCCATTATTTAGGTTGCGCAAATATACCCGAACTATTAAAACCCACAGCCATTGGAAATAAATATTATTGGAATACTGGAGATACAACACCCACAATTAGCGTAGTTAAAATGGGTAACTACCGTTCTTACACATACGATTCATTAGGTTGTGTAAATGTAGATAGTTTTGTTGTTTCTTTTTTTGAAACTCCTGGAAGTATTACTAATATTCAATTATGTTCAGGAACCACCCAAACACTAAAAGCCACACCTGCAAAAGATGTGATAGATTTTAAATGGAATACTGGAGATACCACAGCAAGCATTAGCGTTAACAAAGTTGGAACATATTGGGTAAACCGTGGCCCCATTTATTGTTTCATTACTGATTCATTTTATGTAACTGAAATAATTAGCCCAAGCACTAAAAACAAAGACACTGTATTTTGCACCAACACCCCCATTACAATTGGCAAAACAGATGCACAAAAATATGTTTGGAATACCACAGAACAAACACCTCAAATAAGTATTAACAAACCAGGAATATATTGGGTAATTAAATCCAATCCACCCTGCCAAACTACCGATTCTTTTAACGTTACTGAAAATCTGTTACCTGTTATCAAATCGCTCCACGACACGATAGTTTGTTTTGACCAAGTAGCCAAAATATTATTAGATGCTGGTCATTTTAAAAGCTATTTATGGAAACCTACCAATGAAACCAGCCAAATTATTTATAGCAGCATGGCACAAACTTACTTGCTACAAGTAACCGATAATAATGACTGTACAATGAGTAAGCAAATTACCGTTACTGAAAACTGCCCACAACAGCTATTTATCCCAAATGCTTTTAGCCCGAATGGAGATGGAATAAACGATGTGTTTCTGATTACCACCTCTGGATTAGAAAGCTTTGAAATGACCATATTTAACCGTTGGGGCGAACAAGTGTTTAACAGCCAAAACTACCTACAAGGTTGGGATGGAAAAAATGCACCCAACGAAGTATATGTGGTACAAATAACCTATAAACTTAAAGGCAAACCCACCGAAACCATTACTCAGAATGTAACGTTATTAAGATAGGTGATTCCGTCAGACCTTTAAAAGCCTTTGCTTTGCCAAGGCGTCAGACGGTTAAATTTTAAAACTAAGACCTGAAACGAAATAAAACCTTAATGGTTTCCTTTTACCTCGCTATCATTTTCAACCAAACGGCTTTCCATTCTTTCCATTCGACTGAATTGCATAAGTTAGAATTATGCCAAATACTAATGAAAGTTCCGTTTACATTTTTAACCGCTTGCTTCATTTTTCCAATGGCTAATATTGCATCGTTTGGTTCAAATTCCTCAAAGTTTTTTATAGTTACATCCATTACACAAGGCGAAAAAACTTGTAATGAAGTAGCTTTGTTTTCACTTAAATTGTAAAAGTTGAAAACTTTGCATGTACTTGCTCTAAAGCCTATTTTATTGGCGTAAGCCATGCTATAATCGTTTAAAATATTGGATTCAATTAAGTAATGATAGCTGTTGGGCAATTTAAATTTAAGGAAATGAAATCGGCTGTTTTCAATTGGTTGATTATAAATT
Source organism: uncultured Bacteroidota bacterium (assembly GCA_903901345.1). GTDB lineage: Bacteria > Bacteroidota > Bacteroidia > UKL13-3 > UKL13-3 > JAAFJM01. Next base: position 11,191 of record CAIUQQ010000313.1, read on the forward strand.
TTACTTAAAACATTTGTTTCGTTTTGCAGCATTGATTTAATGGTGCTTGCATGATAAGAAGGATGAACGCCAATAGGAAATTTACTGCCAATTTGATGAATTAATTGCTGATAAATGGGGCTAGTTGGCAATAAATTTTTATCGTGTTGTCCAATTTTTTCGGCTACTAAAAAAAAGAAAATGCTATTGGCTTTTTGCTTTTCTAATTCTTGAAAAATAAAATCATAGGTGTCGTATTCATCCTTCAAAGATTGGTCGTACATCTTTATTAATTCAGTAAAGTTAAAGCGAAGCATGTTTCCAAGTGCTTTTTTATAAAACCTAAATTTACTCAAACCTTTGTATTTATAAGCAAAATCAATGTCAAAACTATGGATTTCGTGGTATTGACTAAGCGTATAATTTATTTCGGGATATTGTTTTTGAATGATATTACCCAATTCCATTGCCCAAACATCAACCAAAGGCAATTGAAGAAAATGGTGTTTATAAGCCATACTTTCTTCTGCTTTAAATCGGCCATGAATATCAAATTTGGGAACATTGTATTCTTCGTAACGACTTAACAAATAAAAGGAAGCACTGAAAATATCAAAAGGAATTTGTTGTTTGGGTATTTCTACGAGTTTTGAAAAGTCGAATGGAATATTAAAAAAAGTAAATTGAAATTTTTCGTTAGTAGTTACCTCAATTTCAATTTTACGTATGTTTTCTTGGTATAATAAAGTATGTGCGGGAATATTTACACAATTGGGAATATAACTGCTCGAGTAATTTATTTTAGGCATGTGCGACCGCATAAAATAATCGTAATTATTGGTTACGGTATAGGTAATTTGAAGCCTTTTTAATAGGATTTCGTTCAGAATATACAGTAATCTTGGCGATTGATCGTCAGCTACAAAAATTAAAAGCATGCAGGAATAAGTTTTACCAAAACTAATTATTTACTTGGAAATAAAAAAAGGTTTTAGCTTTCTGATTTTTTAAATAATATGTTTGCAGTGCAATGAAAAAAGCAAAAGCCTACGATAAAGATATATTTTGCCTAGAAGGAGACTGGAATAAGAATTTATTAAAGCAAAATAGTGTAAAAGCCGCCCTCGATTTTTTAAAAGATAATAGAGACATTGAATACATTCACAGGCATTGCGGAACGCGTGAAAATTTGGCTTTTTATTTAGAAGAATGGAAGCTGAAAAGGTATGCCAAATATAGCATTGGCTATTTTGCATTTCATGGAAAACCAGGTCATATTTTAATTGGCAAAGAACTAGTTAGCTTAGATGAACTAGCCGAAATGTTGGGAGATAATTGTAAAAACAAAATCATACATTTTGGTTCTTGTCATGTGTTAAGCACCGATACAAGGCTGCTCAAAAGGTTTTTAAGAAAAACAAATGCCTTATGTGTTTGTGGTTTTCAAAAGGAAATAAAGTTCATAGAAAGTTCGGCCTTCGATATTCTTTTATTGGATATGTTTCAAGAATATTTGGACGTAAGTAGGGTAGAAGCGCACATAAAAATGTATTATAAAACGTTTGCACAAAAATTAGCTTTTAAACTAATTCACTTGTAAAAAGTTTACTAAATTTCCAGTTTTTTTACTTCATCAATAAACCATTTTCCAATGGGTTCTTTGGCCCAAATGCTTTTTATGCCCAATGTTTCAGCTGCTTTATAATGCATGCTTGTATCGTCTATAAAAATAGTTTCGTGGGCTTGTAAATTATTTTCATCTAATATAAGTTGCCAAGCTCCTATGTTTGGTTTGCGTAGTCCTATTTTATGCGAGTAATATATTTTATCAAATAAATTTTCCCATTTTTCATTTGGATGATCTACTTCAAATAATTTGGTAAATTCTTGAATATGTAATTCGTTGGTATTACTTAAAATAAATAATTGGTAATGCTTCCTAAGTTCCTTTAAAACCTCAATTCTATCAATGGAAACATCCAAAATCATGTTGTTCCAAGCATTAGAAATTTCCATATCGCTGGCGTTTCCTTTTAGTTCAGCTTTAATGGTTTGAATAAAAGTTTCGGTATTCACATGTCCAGTTTCATATTGTTTAAAAACAGGCAGTTTTTCGTTCACTTCGTCAAGGTCAATATTTAAGCGTTTAAAACTTCTAATGGTTCTATCTTGGTCAAGATTTACGATTACTCCACCCAAATCAAAAATTATAGCTTTATATTTTAGCATTTTAAAAAATTTATTTGCAATAATAGGAGTAAAAAGATACTTTCGCACTCCCTAAAATATCAGAAAATGAATTTTAGTAGGGCCTATAGCTCATTCGGTTAGAGCAACTGACTCATAATCAGTAGGTGCCTGGTTCGATTCCAGGTGGGCCCACATTATAAAAACCATTGAAGGTGCTTGGTTCTCCCGATGCATCGGGACCAGGTGTTCTACCAAAGCTACTTCATTAATTGAGGTAGCTTTTTTTTATGTGTAACTTGTATATTTTGTTTAGTGAAACCCGAAATAAATATTATGTTGGAATTACCACTGAAGCTATTGAAAATAGATTGAAAAAGCATAATGAAAGTATTTATGGTAAAAATAGTTTTACAAGTACAGTAAATGACTGGTTTGTAGTATTAGATTTAGAAGTTGATTCCATTGAAATTGCAAGAAAAATGGAAAGTTACATTAAGAAAATGAAAAGCAGAAAGTTCATTGAAAAAATTGTCTTTGATGATGACGAAAGAAATGTTTTTATAAATAAATTTCTAAACCATTGAAGGTGCCTGGTTCTCCCGATGCATCGGGACCAGGTG
>CAIUQQ010000314.1 GCA_903901345.1 uncultured Bacteroidota bacterium
AGGCACACGGCCGTGTGTCTTTGTTGAAAGGAAATAAATGGCCAACAATTAACAACGGAATTTATCCTTCCTAATAAGGAATGGCAGGGTAGGTGTTATTGAATTTAAATTCACAAGTAAGGCACGCGTTTAGTAGCTAATCATTTGCAATAGTATCTTAGGTGTAATTTATTTTAAATAAAAACAAAAGATGAAATATTGCGTTCAAAAGAATAGATTTGCTAAACAATAAATAATACACAAATAAATTGAATGCTACTGAAATAAAATCACTTTTATTTTTGCTCGATGATACAGATGCAGAAGTTGTAGATTTAGTAGAAAAAAAACTACTTTCTTATGGTGTCAATGCTTTGCCAATAATTGAAAGTGAATTGGTTAATATTAATGATGAAAATGTATTAGACTTAACAGCTGATATAGTTAGTAAAATTAACTATCAACAGCTTTTAGTAGAGTTTAAAGAGTGGTATAGTTTACCCGAAAAAGATTTGTTACAAGGTGTATATTTAATTACAAAATTTAAGTACCCAACGCTAGAAAAAGCATTTTTAAAAGAGCGTATTGAAAAAATAAAATTGAATGCTTGGCTCGATATGAGGCATGATATTTCTGCAGTAGAAAAAGTAAAAATATTGAATTATACTTTTTATGATATTCATGGATTTTCAGGAAATGTAGCAAACTATCAAAGTTCATCTAACTCGTTTATAAATGAAGTTTTGGAAACAAAAAAAGGCAATCCAATTATGCTTTGTATCATTTATATGTTGGTAGCGCAGCATTTAAAATTACCGGTGTTTGGTATTAATTTACCTCAACATTTTATGTTGGCATTTTTGGAAGAAGATAAGCTTGAATTGAACAGTTTTGATTTTATATCGGATAAAAAAATAAGTGCCGAAAACAGGCAAGTTTTGTTTTATATCAATGCCTTTCACAAAGGAGGAATATTTACCCAAAAAAGTTTAGAGCAATTTGTAGAACAAATGAAAATTCCTTCTAATGCTGCATATTATTTACCCTGCGATAATTTGTCAATCGTAAAAAGAGTGCTTCGTAATTTAGCCGCTTCCTACAAACATGAAGAGGAAATAATAAAGGCCAATCAAGTATTTGATATTTTATATTTATTAGGAGAACCACCTTTGGCACATTTTACTGATATTACAGACTCTAATTTTGATGAATAATTAATACGCCTTGTTTGTACAATTATAGGCTTTAAGTTATCCAAACAATGAAACTATCTTCTTCTAAGTTTGTATTCTTTAAAGCAGTTTTTGATAGCTAAAATAATATCGTATTCGTTGGAGTTTAAAATAAAATAGTTAGGAATTTCACAGTATTTCATCAATTCACGTGCATGTTTTTCATCTAGTAAAGTAGTTCGCATTACTAATTCAATATTATACTTTTCGCCTACTTGGTTTTGTTCGTTGTAAATTTCCATTAAGCGCATGAGCTTTTCATATTCTTGAATTTTTTTATTGCCACCGGCCAAAATACTACTTAACATACCACCTTGCGAAGCATTATAAATAGAGATAGACGTACTGTAATTATTTAACAAAGGGTCCGTTCGTAATCGCTTGGCAGCAGCTCGCGCCATGCTATCTTGCTTGCGTTTTTGGCCCGATATTATTACTTCTCGTAATTTTATATAACTGCGCTTTAGTTTTATTACAATTGGCACATCGCCTTGATTCAAATAATTGGCACCTATAAGCACATAAGTTTTATAGCCAATCACAGAAAATTCAATGGTATCATTAGGCAAAACATGGATACCAAAAGCACCATATCGATTGGTAATATAACGCGTTTGTGAAGTAATGTTATGAATATTAGCCAATGGAATAGGCGCATTGGTATCGGCACCCACCACAAAACCTTTAATATAAAATTTGGCTTGCTGCGCTTTTAAAGTATAAAGCCCAACAATACAAAATAAAAGGAGTATATATTTTTTAAATGGATGCAAAAGCAAATGAATTTATGTTAAACGCTATAACGATTATTGGGAGCAATTAGTTACCAAATAAATTACCTAATCCAGGCATCATACCGCCCATCATGGCTCTCATTTCTGCTGCTGAAATATTTTCAGCTTGATTCATTGCATTATCAATTGCAACCATTAAAAGATTTTCAATTTGCTCTTTATTTTCCGGATTTAATAGTTCGGGAGCAATGGCAATAGAAATAATTTTTTTGTTTGCATTGGCAATAACAGTAACCCCTTGCGCATTTCCTTCTACCGTAATTGCTTCTAATTTAAGCTTCATTTCTTCTGCTTTTTGTTTTGCTTCGCCTAATTTTCCAAACATTATATTATTGTTATTTTAGTTTTATTAAAGTGGCGAATATAATTAATCTTCACAGTTGAAAAATGTAATATTTCTATAAAAGTTTAGGTTATTTAAAAAACACAATATTTTGATTTAAATACCTATTTTAACTAAATATAGATAAAAACAGCATGTTTGAACGTTTGGAAAATAATTTTTAATTCACATAGCAATATTATCTATTTGAATCAAAGGATATTCCTTTAAAATAATTGCGTCTTGTGTTTTACAAAAATAAATTAAATTCGCCCCTCTAAAAAAGAATGTATAACCGATCTCTATTTATTTTAAAATGACTGAACTGAACGAAATGAATCCTTCTGATGCTGCTTTAAATGCAGAACCTACTTTAGAAAACAATGTAGCAATTAATGCTACAGAACAAGTGATTGAAACAAATGAATCACAAATTGAAACAACAGTTGAAATAACTGAATCTCCAATGATGGAAAATGTAATTACTGAAATTGTTGAAACTACAATTGAAGTAATAGAAACACCAATTGCTGAAAGCAAAATGGAAGAAGCAGTAGTAGAAACTATTGAAGCATTAATAGAAACACCAAGTGAAGTATTAGTAGAAACACCAATTGCTGAAAGCAAAATGGAAGAAGCAGTAGTAGAAACTATTGAAGCATTAATAGAAACACCAAGTGAAGTATTAGTAGAAACACCAATTGCTGAAAGCAAAA
>CAIUQQ010000315.1 GCA_903901345.1 uncultured Bacteroidota bacterium
AAAAGAGTTTTCAATGTTTTCAGTTTTTTCAACCTTTACAAACTTTACAGTTTTTACAGGCTTTAAAGTCTTTACAATTTTTTCAATCTTTACAGGCTTTTCAATCTTTACAGGCTTTTCAATCTTATTTTGATCAATAAATGGTAAAGGTTCTTCAATTTTCACAATTTCTTGTTTAATTGTTTTGGGTTTAGACTTAGCTATATTTTTATTTAGTTTGCCATTTAAGCCAACATAATCTTCCACAAATAGAAGTTTTGAGCTAAGTGTATCAATTAGTTTGTTTTGACTGGAAACAATTGATAAAAGATTGTCTAAAGTTTGTTGTAATTGAATTAGTTGATTTTTCTGAATTTCTAGTTTTGTATCTTCAGGCTTTTTAACTTCTTCTATCAATAGCTTTTCATTCATAAAATTTTTAATTTTATCACGAATTTCTATTGCCTCTTTTTGTATATCTTTATTTTTAAAATTGCTCGAATCAACTTGGCCAATTACATTGTTAATAATTGAAAACGAAAATAAACATAAAATAATTTTTAATTTTCTAGTCATTATATTTTGCTATTAATGAATCAATATTATTCTGTAATTCTTTAATTTTAAGCAACTGTTGTGAGTTTGTTATTTTATATTTTTTTAAAATTTTCTCGATCTCAACATTAATTTTAGACATTTCTTTTTTTATGTTAATCAAACCAGGGTTGGTTTTTGCAACATTTATTAAACCCGTTAAGCGTTCATTTAATTTATCTATTTCATCTTCAATAACTTGATCGCTAACTGGTTCTTTTTTAGCTATTTTAGGTTGTGGCTTATTAAACATAAATGCAATTCCAATTTCATTTTGAGCAGGAGCTAGTTTTTGCAAATCATTTACGTGGTAATAATATGCATAATTTATAGCCAATGATTTAAAATTAAACCCTGCAGCCATTATTATAGAACCATTTGTTCTGTAACCTCCGGTTATTGATACTATATCGCTCCAAGCTCCTCCAAGCAACATGTCAACCATTTCAGGGCTATAACGTAAATTATAATAGTTTACCATAGGTTTAATTTTCCATTCTTTATTAGCTCCTGTATACATGTTCCAAGCAGCATTAGCAATAAAAAATGAATTCATAGGTTTGTCACCAGTAATAATCATTGGAAAAGAAAGTCCAACTTCTATATTCTTTTTAAATCTATAAGTTGCTCCAGCTCCGCTTGAGACCATAATTTTGTTTAAGTCAGGTGAATTAATGGTTTGATCACTTAAATCAACTTGTCCGTTTAACAACTCACTTTTAATATTAACTTGCGTAAAGCCTAATGAAAGGCCTAACGACAAGTTATTATTTTTATTTAATTTTACCAATTTACTATAAGCTCCCTCCGCATTTAAGGTTTGGAAAATTCCTACTGATGTAGTTAGCACTTTAGCTCCTATTCCTGTGCCACTTGTTAGTGGAGAATATATAGCAAAATTATAAGAACGTTGCGATCCGTCAATGCCACCAACTACACCTCTAGCATTGAAGCAAGTATATATGTTATCCGATGAATTAGATAATGATGGATTATACAAAAACTGATTCAATAAATTAGTGTAAATATTACTTCTATCTTGAGCAAATAAATTGCTTGTTGTAAAAAGTAAAATGATTGTTATGTTATATATTTTTCTCATTATTTTATTTCTTTAAATTATTGACTTACAATATTTATTATTCCTTTAAATTCATTTCCGTTGGCATTGTTTTTAAATACGTAGAAATAAGCTGCAGTTTGCAATTTGTCTCCATTGTATGTGCCATCCCAATCATTATTATAATTATTTAGCGCCTTATAAACTACTAAGCCATATTCATTATAAATTGTTAAAGAGAAATCTTTATATAATTCAACATTACTAATTTCAAAGAAATCATTTACTCCATCACCATTTGGCGACATGTAGTTTTTAGCTGGTAAAGCTTGCTTCACTTCTATTGCATCGTTAATGTTAATAATTATAACGTTGGTGTCACTTTGCGATTCTACATCTACATCTGATACCATTACTGTTAATCTGTATTGGTTTTTGAATTCGTAATTCAATTCCGACAACACTGTAATTTCACCCGTTGTTTCATTTATCACAAATGGCAATGTTTCATTTGGTGTTGAAATTATTTTATACTTCAACAATTGGGTAGTTTCAGCATTTGTAGCAGTTACAGTTCCAACTAAATCACCTATCAATGCATTTTCAATTATTGCAAAAGTATCTTGTTTTAATACAGGTGCCTCATTTACATCTAATATATTTATTACAAATACATCTTCAAAATAATCGTTGTTTTTGTCGGTAGTTCTAACTCTAATATTGTAAGAATTTTTTACTTCAAAATTAGCAATAACATTACTTGTAATTGTTGAACCTGAAATATTAAAACTAGCATTATCTGTTGATCCTGTACCACTTACTAATGTGTAAGTAAATACATCTATTGCATCTACATCATTTGTAGTTAACGAACCAATTGATTTTCCTTTATTGCTATTTTCAGCCAATGTATTTGATGATAATGAAATTCCTAATGGTGCATCATTTACATCATTTATAACTACAGTGAACTGCTTTTCAATCCATGAGTTGGTAATGTCTGTTGTTCTAACTCTTATTGAATAGCTTGCTTTTTGTTCATAATTAAACAATGAATTACTTAACAATGAATCATTTCTAACAATAAATTTATTATTATCTAATGCTCCTGTTCCGCCAACTAATGAATAAACAAAACCATTACTTTGATCAGGATCTGTTGATGAAAGTTGGCCAATATAACTTCCAATTGCTACATTCTCGTCTATATTATTATTGTCGATACTTAACTCTATTGGTGCATCTGACGAATCTTTGATATTAATTACGAATTGTTTTACAAGAACTCCACCTTTTCCATCATTAGTTTGTAAATAAACTAAGTAGAAGTTTTTAGTTTCATAATCAAATATGGCATTTGTTCTTAGTTCGTTTGCAACTAAAAAGAATTCATTATTATTATTATTTGCTCCATTATAAAACGCATAACTGAAATTGTCAATTACGTCATCATCTATTGTACTTAAATCTGCTATTTTACGTCCAATTGGTGAATTTTCAGCTATTAGTACATTTGACAATAATAAGTTAGTTGGAACATCATTGGTATCGGCTATTGTAATATTAAACACTTTCTCTAATAATCCTCCTTTTCCATCATCAGTTCTAACTCTTATAGAGTAATTGTTTTTTATTTCATAGTTAAATACC
>CAIUQQ010000316.1 GCA_903901345.1 uncultured Bacteroidota bacterium
ATGGTAAATAAAAAAGCCAATTGAAGTTTGAACTCCAATTGGCTTTTTTGTTTATACTAACTCTTGAAAATTGGTAACAGTGTCTGATAAAAAAATTTCTCGTTCGAGGCTTGCGAAGGAAGAAAAATGTGAGTTTACTATTCGTAAATGACCATTTTTATAACAAGCATAACGAAGAAATTGGAGTTTTCTTGCAGACACTTAGTATGCTTTAGCAAACAATACTCTTTGAGTTGAAGGATTGCCTGTTAACACGCAAACACCTTCTTCTTGTTGGTTATTTAAAGGCACACAACGAATGGTCGCTTTGCTTAATTCTTTTATCTTTTCTTCTGTTTCACTTGTTCCATCCCAATGTGCACTTACAAATCCGGTTTTGTTATCTAGCGCATCTTTAAATTCGTCCCAAGTATTTACAACATGAATATGTGAATCTCTATAATCCTTAGCTTTATTATAAATATTTTCCTGAATTTCATTCAATAAATTACCGATGGTTTCAGGTAAATTTTCCGCACTGATTACTTCTTTGGTTTTAGTATCACGTCTGGCTAATTCTACATTTCCAGCAGCCACATCTCTAGCACCAATTGCAATACGCAACGGAACACCTTTTAACTCATAATCTGCAAATTTATAACCTGGAGAAATTCCATCTCTGTCGTCTAATTTTACTAAAATACCTTTGGCTTTTAAAGCAGCAAAATACTCACGGGCTTTTTCTAAAACCAATGCTTTTTCTTCCTCTTTTTTTCCAGTTATTGGTACAATTACCACTTGAATTGGTGCTAATCTTGGAGGTAAAACCAATCCTTCATCATCGCTATGACACATAATTAGTGCGCCCATTAATCTGGTAGAAACTCCCCAGCTTGTGGCCCAAACATAATCTTTTACGTTTTCTTTGCTTACAAATTTTACATCAAATGCTTTGGCAAAATTTTGACCTAAAAAGTGACTAGTTCCCATTTGCAAAGCTTTTCCATCTTGCATTAAACCTTCAATACAAAAAGTTTCATCAGCGCCTGCAAAACGTTCGTTTTCGGTTTTTATACCTTTTATAACGGGCACTGCCATTACATTTTCAGCAAAGTCAGCATATACTTCCAACATTTGTTTGGTTTCGGCTAATGCTTCTTCTTTGGTTGCGTGAGCAGTGTGACCTTCTTGCCATAAAAATTCTGCGGTACGTAAAAACAAACGTGTACGCATTTCCCAACGAACCACATTTGCCCACTGATTAATTAATATGGGTAAATCGCGGTAGCTTTGAATCCAATCGCGGTAAGTGTTCCAAATAATGGCTTCACTAGTTGGACGAACAATCAATTCTTCCTCCAATTTAGCTTCAGGATCAACCATTAATTTACCTGGTCTGTCTGGATCAGTTTTTAAACGATAGTGTGTTACAATGGCACATTCTTTTGCAAATCCTTCTGCATTTTTTTCTTCTGCTTCAAATAAACTTTTAGGAACAAAAAGAGGAAAATAAGCATTTTGATGACCAGTTTCTTTAAATCTTCTGTCTAAGTCAGCTTGCATTTTTTCCCAAATGGCATAACCATAAGGCTTTATAACCATACATCCTTTTACTGCCGAATGTTGTGCTAAATCTGCTTGTTCTACTAAATTATTATACCACGCTGAATAGTTTTCACTGCGTTTTATTTTTTTAAATTCTGCCATAATTTTTTATCGAGGTGCGAATGTAAGGATGATTTTTGATTTTTGATGGATGATTTGTGATATCAACATCAACTGTAGGGGCAGACCTGTGTGTCTGCCCAAATGTTTAAGGAAGACACATAGGTCTGAAATGAATAAAAAATCATTGTTTTGTTTGTTTGGTTGGTATTCTGTATCCGTGTATAGACGTTTAATTAAACGTCTATACCATGCAAACAGAAAACCATTGGGATTTATAAAAATAATAGATATGTTTGAAGGTGTAAACCTTTCTATAACACAACAAATTTGGATGGATTGGATGAATTTTTTGCGAAATATTCCTATAAAAACAAGTTAATGGCAATTATAAAATGACAAAACTTTTGACAATTTTTCTTTCCTTGACAATCTTAAGCGCTTTTGGACAGAAGGTGGACACTGTTCTAATTAAACACAAAAAAGAGAAATATAGCTTGACAAAAACTTGTTACAATTTTTTGGAGTGGGACGAAGTAATTCTTAAAGATAAATCAATTGAAAATAAAATAAATTCTGCAATAAGAAAGCAAGTTAGTTCATATAAACTTGGCAAAGATGACATTGAATTATTTTGCAAAAAAGAAATGGACTACACATTTAAGTTTGAAATTCTTTATTTAAAGAATAACATTATTAGTATAAGGCTTTCAAATTCAATATTCATAAAAGACACACC
>CAIUQQ010000317.1 GCA_903901345.1 uncultured Bacteroidota bacterium
ATTCATTTTTTTTGAATTTGTTTTCATAAATACTTAAAACCAAATTAAGCTAGATGCCTTTACAGTTACATTATAATTCTAAGATTGCAGAAGCATTATTTATTGATTCACCCGTTTCAGTTTTTATATTAAATAACGAGGGGAAGGTTATTAGTGCAAATCAAAGTGCAATTAATTTGTTAAATACAACAAATAAAGACATTCAATCAAATTCAATTTTCGATTTGTTACCGAATGTAAATTTGATATTTCCAAAATCTTGGTGGCAAAAACTATATTATTCAAATAAAAAAGAATTAATTACTCAAATAATTAATGAAAAGAATGAAACGATTCCTATAAAAATTCATGTTCAACTTAATATTGATAATGACTTGCACTTAATTTATGTTTCAGAAATTTCTGTGCCATTTTACAAAGAAAATAACTTATTAAAATCTGAGGATAAATTAGCTGCTTTCTTTGACAGTAGTAATGATTTGATTTCGATTTTAAGCCCACAAAAAACTATTTTATCGTTTAATAAATTATTTGAACATTATATAAAAGTGGTGTTTGATTTACAAGTTATTGAAGGTGATGATATCATTAATTTTATTGTAAATGAAAACAGAAACGGTTTTATTGAAAACTTTGAATTGGCTTTAAAAGGTCAAGAAATAAATTTTGAAAAAGAAGTGTTTTATAATGAATTAACTATTTGGTGGCATATAACTTTTATGCCAATTAGAAATTCGAATGGCGAAATTTTAGCAGTAGCATTTGTACTTAAAAATATTGATGATAGAAAAATAGCTGAGGAAGCTTTAGTTAAAAGTGAAGAAAAATTTAAATTGATTGTAGCTGGTTTAAATGAAGGTTGGTGGGATTGGGATTTACAAAACAACATAATTTTTTATTCGCCTAAATGGTGGAATAATATTGGTTATAAAAACAATGAACTAGTTAATATTCCTAATTATTGGGAAAAAACAGTTCACCCTAATGATTTGGAAAGAGTACAAAAAATTTTTAATGAGGCTCTTTTATCAGATACAAAAACATATGAAATAGAATTTAGAGCTAAACATAAAGAAGGTCATTTTGTGTTTATGTTTTCAAGAGGTTATTTTTTACGTGATGAATCAGGAAAAGCAATTCGTGTTTCTGGTTCTGACATGGATTTAACGGAAAGAAAGCTATCTGAAAATTTATTATTAGAAAGTCAAAGAAAGCTTCTAATTGCTCAAAAATTAGCTTTTTTAGGTAATTATGAAATTAATATAATTGATTTTAATTTTCAAGCTTCTCAAACTACTTATGATATTTTAGGAATAGATGAAAACTTAATAAAATCTATTGATGATTTTATTAAGTTAGTTCATATTGAAGATAAAGATAAGGTACATAATTACTATCATAAAAATAAATTTGATGATGAAATTTTTACTTGTGAATTTAGAATAGTGAATAATAAAACGGGTGAAATAAGATGGATTTCAGACTTTTCAAATATTGAATACAATGAAAATGATGAAGCCTCTAGAATAATTGGAGCAATTCAAGATATTACAGCACGAAAAAATATTGAATTTGATATTCAAAAAAATGAAACAAAATATAGTAGTTTAATTGAAAACATGGAATTAGGTATTTTGGAAGTAGATAACAATGAAGTTATAACTAAAGCCTATCCTAAATTTTGTGAATTAGTTGGTTATACTGAAAGTGAATTAATAGGAAGAAATGCAATAGAAATATTAATTCCAGCAAAAAAAACGGAAAACTTTCAATCTTCTACTGAAGTTAGAAAAAAAGGATTGTCAAGTGCTTATGAGATTCAAATTTCACATAAAACAGGTGAAATTATAGATGTAATTGTTAGTGGAACTCCATTGTTTGATGGAAACGGAGTTGTAAATGGTTCAATTGGAATACATTACAATATTTCAGAAAGAAAGATAATAGAGTCGGATCTTAAAAAGTCTTTTGATTTGGTAACTGAACAGAATAAAAGACTTTTAAATTTTTCATACATTGTTTCTCATAATTTGAGGTCTCATTCAAGTAATATTTCTTCATTATTAAGTGTATTAAACACTTCAGAATCAGAATTAGAAAAAGTTGAAATTATTGAACATTTAAATTCTGTTTCCAGCTTATTAAACGAAACACTTTCTAATTTAAATGAAGTAATTTCTCTTCAAAATAAAATTGATATAACCATTGATTCAATTCATGTAAACAAGCAAATTGATAAAGTTTTGGTTTTATTGAAAAGTCAAATTGAATTAAAAAATATTAGAATAATAAATGATATAAATGATAACCTTTTTGTTAATTTTAACCAGTCATATTTTGAAAGTATTCTTTATAATTTAATTTCAAATGGAATAAAATACAGTAAGATAAATATTGATTCGTTTGTTAAAATTAGCAGTAATTTAGTTGGTGATAAAATTTGTTTATCAATAGAAGACAATGGAATAGGAATTGATTTAAAAAAAAATGGAGATAAACTTTTTGGCATGTATAAAACCTTTAATAACAATTATGATGCACGCGGAATTGGTTTATTTATAACCAAAGATCAAATAGAAACTTTAGGAGGAAAAATAGAAGTAAAAAGTGAATTTGGAATAGGGACTATATTTGAAATAACATTTAATTAACTGCTATTTATATATGTTTTTTAATGCATCTATTACTTTTAAATATTCAAATTTAAATCCAGTTTCTTCTGTCTTTTTAGATGAAACATTTTGACTCATTAAAATAACTGAAGACATTTCACCAAAAACAAATTTTAAAATAAATACTGGAATATTGGGTAAAAAAAACGGTCTATTTAATGCCTTAGCAATTTGTTTTGTCATTTCAAAGTTTGTAACTGGATTTGGGGCAACAGCATTATAAACTCCTTGCATTTTTTTGTTTTTAGAAGCAAATAAAAACAAGTTTGCTAAATCTGAAATATGTATCCAACTTGTAATCATTTTTCCGTTTCCTAAAGCAGCAGCAAATCCATATTTTGCTGGTGCGGCAACACTTTTTAAATATCCACCATTTTTACTTAATACAATACCTATTCTTATTTTTACAACCCTTATTCCAATTAATTCAAATTGGTTAGTTACTATTTCCCATTTATTTGTTAGATCAGCTAAAAAATCATTACCAATTTCACTTTCTTCGTTTAACAATTGATCATTTTGATTTTTGTAAATTCCAATTGCTGAAGCACAAATAATGGTTTTGGGTTTGTTTTGCATTAGTTTTAATGAATCAAACAATAATTGAGTTGACTTAATTCTACTTTCAATTAATTCTTTTTTACGTTCAACTGTCCATCTTTTGTCTGCTATTCCAGAACCTGCCAAATGAATTATTACATCTACATCTTGAAAACAATTTTCATCTAATTGGTTTTTATAAATGTTCCAATTGAAACTATTTACATTTTTTATTTCTTTTTTTGAACTTGTCAACCAGTTTACAACATCATTGTTTTCTAAAAGCAATTTTGTTATTTCGCTGCCTACTAGGCCACTACCACCTGTAATTAGATATTTCATATTTTATTTTATATAATTGAAAACATTCATACACACATTATGTTTAAGAAATGTAATAATAAAATAATAATTAGCATTTGGCAACGTTTTCTATAAAAGATATTGAATCATTAACTGGCATTAAAAGTCATACATTAAGGATTTGGGAACAGCGCTTTGGCTTTTTAAAGCCAAAGCGAACAGAAACTAATATTCGTTATTATGATGATGAAGATTTAAAACTGCTATTAAATATTAGCGTATTAAATAATCATAATGTAAAAATTTCAGAAATCGCTAAAATGACATCTAGCGAAATGTCAAATTCAATTGTTAAACTTACTAATAATTCATGTAAATTTAGTAATCAAATTAAAGATTTAATTTCTCCAATGATGTCATTTGATGAGTTGGGGTTCCATAATAAATTAAATGAATTAATAAATGATATTGGTCTAGAAGAAACCTATATAAATATACTTTTACCTTTTTTAGTTGAAGTTGGATTATTATGGCAAATAGGTGCTATTCAACCTTCTCATGAACATTTTGTAACAAATATTATTAAGCAAAAACTTTTTTGCCATATCGATAGTCAAGTGGCCAATAAAGGTGAATGTAGGAAAAAATTCTTGCTGTTTTTACCCGAAACAGAAACTCATTCATTAAGTTTATTATTCGCAAATTATATCATTCGGTCTCGTGGCCACGATGTGATATTTTTAGGTCAAGAAGTTCCTTTAGAAGATTTAAAAAATGCTTTTAAAAATGAATCACCTGATTATATTTATACAACTGCAACTATTGCACATTTAAAAATTCCTGTTCAAGAATTGCTGAATTTTTTAAGCGAAAATTGGCCTAATTCTAAAATATTAGTTTCTGGTTATCAGTTCATTATTTCTGATGCAATTATTCCTGCAAATGTTCATATTCTAAAAAAAGCAGACGAGTTTATTAGTTTTATCAATGGCATTTCAGCTGATAAATTAAGGGAATGTAAGTAATGAGCAATTGGCAATAGATAAATAAGCAATGGATAATAATAATATCCCTTATTTCAAATCATAAATCACAAATCAATTGTTATTTCAACATTTCATCTGCTAATTCTTCTTCGTTTTTTACTATTTTATAATTAGTACCCAATTCAAATAAATTATCACTTATTTCATCAATTACTAGTTGCCTTATTTTCATGGTAACGCGCATTCCTGCTTGATTTACCGTGTATTCAAGAATACCACCATTTAGTTTCGAAAATATTTCATCTTGTTCATTTCCCATGTTTATTTTAGGAATTTCCCTACAAAACCAATATTCACTTTCTATAGTATCACTTTTAATTATGGCTTTTACAATGGCTTTTGTGCCTTTGTAGCCTGCTATCATTTTGGTTTCCTTAGTCAATTCTACTTTTATCATAGCTTTGGTCGAATCGGCTAAAGCACTTTTTACTTCCTCATCTGTTTTAATAAAAGCTATCTTTTTTTTCTTTTCTACGTTGTTAAATGCAAAAATAAATTCCTTGTTAGCATTGTTTCTAATCATGATCAATTTACCAAAAGGCATTGGAGTTTCCACCCTGGTTTTACCTTCTTTAAAATAAGCAGTGGCATCTTTTGGAAGCATGCTTGCCATCATTTGTTTTTGCTCCAAGGTTAAATCAGGAAAGTTCATTTCATAAAATATTTTCCCTTGTTTTATTGGGCTTTGAGCAAATAAAATTTGTGTAAAAACAATAAAAGCGATTGGTAAAATTATTCGTTTAATCATGCTGCAATTAATTATAAAGATTTGGTAATTAATTAACCATTTATCCAAAATAGTTAATTAGTTTTTGTGAAATAATTTCTCAATCAATTTACTAAACTAAATTAGTAAAATACTTTTAGTAAAATCTATTATTTTCGCCCAATATCATCATTAGTGCAAATATGGAAATTGTAGAAAAATATACTCCAGTTAATAAAATTAGAATTGTAACCGCTGCTGCTTTGTTCGATGGACATGATGCTGCCATTAATATTATGCGCAGAATTATTCAATCAACTGGTGCCGAAGTAATTCATTTGGGACATGATAGAAGTGCGGAAGAAGTTGTAGATACTGCCATTCAGGAAGATGCCAATGCAATTGCTATGACCAGTTATCAAGGCGGACATGTGGAGTATTTTAAGTTCATGCACGATTTGTTGCAAGAAAAAGGATGCGGACATATCAAAATATTTGGTGGTGGAGGTGGTGTGATTTTACCAACTGAAATTGCTGAATTACATGCTTATGGAATTTCTAGAATTTATTCTCCCGATGATGGACGTTCGATGGGATTGCAAGGCATGATTAACGACATGTTGCAACAATCTGATTTTGCTACAGGCGCTAATTTATTAGCCGAAGCAAATGAAATCAACCAAAAAGTAAAAGAACAAGATTATAAATCAATTGCAAAATTAATTTCTGCAGCAGAAAATTTCCCAGATGAATTTCACAAGGTGTTTGGTAAAGACGCGATTAATCGCGTCTCTACACCAATCCTAGGAATTACCGGAACTGGTGGTGCAGGAAAATCATCATTGGTAGATGAATTGGTGCGTAGGTTTTTGATGGATTTTGAAGAAAAAACAATTGCTATTATTTCGGTTGATCCTAGTAAACGCAAAACTGGTGGCGCATTATTGGGCGATAGAATTAGAATGAATTCTATCAAAAATTCTCGCGTTTACATGCGCTCGTTGGCTACTCGCCAGAGTAATTTGGCATTGTCAAAATATGTAAAAGAAGCCATTGATGTGATCAAAGCTGCACAATTTGATTTGATCATTTTAGAAACTTCGGGCATTGGCCAAAGCGATACTGAAATTATAGAACATAGCGATATGAGTTTGTACGTAATGACACCAGAATACGGTGCTGCTACGCAATTAGAAAAAATTGATATGTTGGATTTTGCCGACATTATTGCATTAAATAAATTTGATAAAAAAGGTTCGTTAGATGCATTGAGAGATGTAAAAAAACAATACCAACGCAACCATCAATTATTTGATAAAGATCCAGATTTGATGCCAGTTTTTGGAACCATTGCTTCACAATTCAATGATCCAGGAATGAACAGATTGTATAAATCTATCATGAATAAATTGGTAGAGAAAACGGGCGCTAATTTGAAAACTGAATACCATATCAGTGAAGAAATGAGCGAAAAGATTTACATCATTCCGCCAGCTCGCATTCGTTACCTTTCTGAAATTTCGGAAAACAATAGAAACTACGATAAATGGGTAACTAAACAAGCTGAAATTGCTGATAAATTATTTGGTTTAAAGTCTAGTATTGAAACCATCAAATCATCGAAAATGGATGATAAAGACCGATTGGTAAAAGCATTGGAAGAAGCTTATTTTACTGTAAATTTAGATTTAGATCCTCGCAATAAAATACTTTTAGATACTTGGGAAGAGAAAATTGCGCAGTATAAAAATGAATATTATATTTTTAAAGTTCGCGATAAAGAAATAAAAATAAAAACGCACTCTGAATCTCTTTCACATTCACAAATTCCAAAGGTAGCAGTTCCAAAATTTAAAGGTTGGGGCGATATTTTACGTTGGGCTTTGCAGGAAAATTTCCCAGGCGAATTTCCTTACACTGCTGGAATTTATCCATTTAAACGCGAAGGCGAAGATCCAACCAGGATGTTTGCTGGTGAAGGTGGACCAGAAAGAACCAACAAACGTTTTCATTATGTAAGTAAAGGCATGCCAGCTAAGCGTTTAAGTACTGCTTTTGATTCGGTTACTTTATACGGACAAGACCCTGACCACCGACCAGATATTTACGGAAAAGTAGGTAATTCAGGTGTGAGTGTTTGGAGTTTAGATGCTGCAAAAAAATTATATTCAGGTTTCAATTTAGCTGATCCAAAAACTTCGGTATCCATGACCATTAATGGACCTGCGGCAATTATTTGTGCATTTTTCATGAATGCTGCCATTGACCAACAATGCGAAATTTATATTAAACAAAATGGTTTAGAAGCGGAAGTAAATGAAAAATTAGCTGCTATTTTTAAAGCAAGAGGAACTGCCAAACCAACTTATAACGAAGAAATTCCTGATACCAATGATGGCTTAGGCTTAATGCTATTAGGCGTTACAGGCGATATGGTTTTACCAGCCGATGTTTATGAAAAAATTAAAGTAGAAACTTTAAAACAAGTTCGTGGAACGGTTCAAGCAGATATTTTAAAAGAAGATCAAGCACAAAATACTTGTATTTTCTCTACTGAATTTTCGTTACGAGTAATGGGCGATGTACAGCAATATTTTATCAATAATGCGGTACGTAATTTTTATTCCGTTTCTATTAGTGGTTACCACATTGCCGAGGCAGGAGCAAATCCTATTACGCAGTTGGCTTTAACACTTTCAAACGGATTTACTTTTGTAGAATATTACTTGAGCCGTGGAATGAATATTGATGATTTTGCGCCAAATCTTTCGTTCTTCTTTAGCAATGGAATTGACCCAGAATATTCAGTAATTGGAAGAGTAAGCAGAAGAATTTGGGCTAAAGCCATGAAGTTAAAATATGGTGGAAACGAACGCAGCCAAATGATGAAATATCATATTCAAACCAGTGGTAGAAGTTTACATGCACAAGAAATTGATTTCAACGATATTCGTACCACTTTACAAGCACTTTACGCCATTTATGATAATTGTAATTCTCTACACACCAATGCCTATGATGAAGCCATTACAACACCAACAGAAGAGTCGGTGCGCAGGGCAATGGCTATTCAGTTAATCATTAACCGTGAGTTAGGTTTGGCTAAAAATGAAAATCCATTACAAGGTTCGTTTATCATTGAAGAATTAACTGATTTGGTAGAAGAAGCTGTATTGGCAGAATTTGACAAAATTAACGAGCGTGGCGGTGTGTTAGGTGCCATGGAAACCATGTACCAACGCAATAAAATACAAGAAGAAAGTATGTATTACGAAATGTTAAAACATACTGGCGAATACCCAATTATTGGGGTAAATACATTCTTAAGTTCTAAAGGTTCACCAACCGTTATTCCACAAGAAGTAATTCGTTCAACTACTGAAGAGAAAGAATTCCAAATTACGATGTTGAATGAATTAAAAGCTGGAAACATTGAAAAAGGACAAGAAATGTTGGCAAAAATTCAACAAGTAGCCATCCATAACGGAAACATATTTGAAGCCTTAATGGAAACAGTAAAATACTGCTCATTAGGACAAATTACCAACGCCTTATTTGAAGTAGGCGGACAGTATAGAAGGAATATGTAAGCTGCACAATTATGAATGTTGAATTATGAATGCTTTACTTGTAGAAGCATAAATGGTTCGTAAACCGATGCGAATAAGTAGAGACGTTTAATTAAACGTCTTCAGGATTAAATGTTTTTTTTAAAAAGACGTTTAGTTAAACGTCTCTACAAATGCAAAAATTATCAATATATAATTGAAGTAGGCGGACAGGATAGAAGGATTATGTAATTATTTAAATGGAAGAAAATAGTGAATATAAGGTTCAAGTTGGTTATGTGATTAACAATATCTTTTTGGTATTAACATTGCTACTTACTGCATGTTTAATTCTCTTCTTTTTTTATAATCCAATCGAAAAACAAGATGAATTAGCTGGATTAATAGCCAATATGATTCAATTTACTGGCGTTTTTTCTGCAATTCTAATAACGTATACAATTTCAAAAATTTTTCAAATTAGGCAAGAAAAAATAGCACTTATTCCTAAGTTAGAGGAGTTGTCAAATAAGGTAACCAATGTTAGAAGAATTGCTAACATTTTAATTGAGACGTATGATTTCTGGGAGTCTCCAATGAAACATCATTTTGATCGCAAATACAATAGATTAGATAAATGTGTAATGGACGAAGTGCGAAATAATATAGGACACACTTATAAGTATTTACTTAATGAATATAGTAAAGAGTTTGGACAAACTGGAGATTTAAATCCTGAACTTTCAGCAAAATTTAGTGGGCATTATTTTTATTTGGACTTAAAAGCTCTAACAAAAGGGCGAAAAGGTGATGCTGATTTCTGGTATGGTGAAGATGAGTTGAATTATATTTATGAAAGTGCAATTGTTGAAAAGTGGATATATAGTCATTGTGGCGATTTTTGGTATTTTTTATCGCCTGAAGGGGAATGGAAACAATATTCTGATGTATTTCATATAGAAAAAATATCAAAACCTAATAAGGAGAAAATATTGAGATTGATAAAAAAGACTGAACCAAGTATAAATTTGGAGCAATCTTTAAATATTGTTTTGGGCGAATTGGGCGGGAAATTCACTTCACTATATTTGTATAAACTTCTTCAGTATTTAAGTATTACTGAAAAGGGGTTTCCAAGAATCATTAAAAATTTAACCACTATTTTATCAATTACGATAATTTCAGGACTTTTTATTCCGATAATTTTGAGCGCAACAAATATTGAATCTTTTGAGTTAAGAAGAGCGATTGTTTATATTTCGTTGGCTTCATTAATAGCTTCAATTTTATTTTTTTTATTAACTTTAAAATCAATGCTCAAATCAGTAATTGATATTACTGATGTTATTATATTAATTGATGAATAGTATTTTCTATTTCAACTATGTAGCGCTTATAAAAAACTAGTTTTATAACAATAAAAACAACTGTTTTACCAATATTCTAAATTGAATTTATAATCTATAAAAATCAGCAAGAATGAAATAATTATTGACAAATAGTTATTTAGTATTAGTTCAAGTAAATATTGAAAACCTGAGTAAATATAGATATCTAGGAAATTTAAATCCAATCCCAATGGCTTAAATCCATTAATTATACCATAACCAACAAATTTGCAACTTCCAGTTTCAACATCCTCTATAGTTGATTGTTTTTTTAAGTCTTCAATTTGAATTTTTGTTGTTTGATTAGATTTTGAATAAATATAAAATGGAACACTAAAATATGTTTCATTTTCATCTCCTCTTGATTTATCTTCATATATTAAAGCATAGTTTTTTTCTAAATGTAAAGAACCAATTTTTTTATAAAAACTTGGTATATAAATACCCAATAATATAGTAATGAAAAAAGCTCCAATTTTACAAATAACAATTCTAATAATCATTTTTTCTACAAGTAATTTATAAAAATATTTGGCTAGTAATCCTAATAATATGAAAGCAAAAATACCTTTGGATAAACCTAAATATACATTCAAAAAACAACTAAAATAATCATGATTTTTAATAGAGGAATTGATAATATCTAGTGAAGTCCAGAATATACTAAAAAAATCAAAAAAGACTGTGAATAACAAGCTAAAGAAAAAAGATAAAAATACAGTAATTAATTTTGTTTTTTTCATGAAAGTAAGTATTTAAGGTTTAAATTATAAAAGTAATCTCAATTATTACTTTTTGGCGAATATAGAAATAATTACAATAGATTTTTTCTATTTTTGATTTACCATGTCTGATAAATTCAATGATAAATACCGAATCAAATCTGCAAGATTAGCAGGGTATGATTATAGAAATGAAGGTCTTTATTATGTAACCATTTGCACTAAAAACAGATCACATTTTTTCGGAAAATGCGAAAATGGAATCATGTTGTTAAATGATTTGGGTAAATTAGCAGAAGATTTTTGGTTAGCAATTCCAATACATTTTCCTAATGTTTCGTTAGATGAATTTATTATAATGCCAAATCATATTCATGGAATTATTTGTATAAATGAAAAAATTGAAATTGAACGGTCATCGGTAGAGACGTATAATTATACGTCTCTACAAATCCCTAAAAATCCGCATTTTCAAAAATTGTCAGCACCTGCTAAATCATTATCTACAATCATTAGGGCATTTAAAACTGTTGTCACAACAGAATCTAGAAAAATCAATCCCAATTTTGCATGGCAACCACGTTTTCATGATCATATTATTAGAGATGCACAATCATTTACCAATATTCAAAATTATATATTGAACAATCCTACCAATTGGATAAACGATGAATTTTATTTGTAGGTAGAGACGTTTAATTAAACGTCTTCAGAAATAAATGTTTTTGTTTAAAAGACGTTTATTTAAACGTCTCTACAAATTGTATAAAACACCTACTAATTTTCATATATTTTTAAATAATCATTTTGTAATAAATATATTTTACTTTTACAATTTAAATAAACTCAAAATATGATAAATGAATTTAGTGTGGGCGACACCGTTAGATTGATTTCTGGTGGCCCGTTAATGACCGTAAATGAATACAACGAAGAAAAAGATTTAGTTGATTGTATTTGGTTTAACATAGATGAAAATTTATGTACTGGAACCTTTAAAGGTGCAGTAGTAATGATTGATGTGGATGATTTTGATTTTGACGATTTTGATTTTGATGAAGAAGAAGATGATGAAGAATGGGAAGAGGAATTAGATGAAGAGGAAGAAATTTAATAAGTAAAAACAGGAAAAGCAGGTATTTTATCTGCTTTTTTTTTATTTGTAAATGTTTCAATATTTTTATTCTCAATATTTTTTGTTTTTTAAATAGAAAATAAAAAAATATCAATAAAAGTGTGAAGTATGTTCGGATTGATTCCTAAAAATATTTTTTTACCATTTAGTTTCATGCATTAATAGTTTCATAGTTTTATATTGCGCCAATAATTTACTTAACAAATGATTCTTTTTGATAAAATAGAAGCGAATAAAGAAATATATCGCGAACAGTTTTTAAATGCTCAACCTTTCCCACATATTGGAATTGATGGTATTTGCGATGAAGAAAAATTAACAACACTTTATAATAATATTCCTGTTATAGAAACTGCAAGTGCTGATTATGTTTTTGCAAAAAATAAATTCGAAAAATCAAAATTCCATGAATTAGGTGGTGAATTTTTAGAATTATACAATGATTTTATTAGTGATAGATTCCAAGAATGGTTAAAGTTTGTTACCAATGAAGATGTATTTGTAGATAAAACTTTTTATGGTGGGGGAATTCATCAGGGAAAAGAAGGCAGTTTTTTAGATATGCATGCCGATTTTAACTATCACCCATTGCACGAAAACTGGTACAGAAACTTGAATTTGTTGCTTTATATCAACAAAGATTGGAATCCAAATTACGCAGGAAATTTGAAGTTAGAAGATGGACGAACAGGCGTAAAAACTGAAGTAGAAGTTCCTTTTAACAGATTGGCAATTATGCATTGTAGGGAATATACTTTACATGGTTACGATGCTATCAATTTTCCGGAAGGAACATCTAGAACATCAATAGCTGCTTATGCTTACACCCTTCACGATTCAAATTTAGAAGCTTCAAGAACCACGGTTTGGCATATTGAAAAAAATAGTCCAATAAAATATTTGTTGTCAAAAATTTGGGTTCCAGCTGTAAAGATAAAAAGTAAATTTTTCAAAAGTAACACTGCCAAACATTAGAATTTTTAAAAATGGAATGGAATAAAATTACCAATATTTCTCAATTAGAGGATATCAATACTGCTTCTGAAAGTGAGAAAATAATGATTTTTAAACACAGTACACGTTGCAGCATTAGTTCAAGTGCGTTAAATAGATTGGAAAGAAACTGGAATAATGAAACTGATTCTGTGAAAATAAAACCTTATTATTTAGACTTAATCGCACATAGAGACATTTCGAATAAAATTGCGCTACAATGGAATATTGAGCACGAATCGCCACAGGTTTTAGTGATAGAAAACGGCAAATGCACTTATCATAATTCTCATATGGGAATTGATTATACGGAATTGATGGAATTGTAAAAATCTAGTTGTTGCAATATTCCATAAATCTGTTATTTTTGAAATATTGCCAAAACACAAATCATGGATCAACATTTCGGATTTTCAGAATTAGCCAAACAAGCATCGCTTCAGCCAAAAGAAGCATTGCTTGAAAAGCGTAATTCCAATCATATTTTATACATTGGAGTTCCAAAGGAAACTACTTTACAAGAAGGTAGAATTCCGCTTACACCCTCATCCGTTCAGCTTTTGGTAAATAATGGAAACGAAGTTTGGATAGAGTCGGGAGCAGGAAAAAATGCACACTTTACCGATAATGATTTTAGTGAAGCTGGTGCTAAAATTTGCCACAGCAAAGAAGAACTTTTTAAAGCCAATATTATTTTAAAAGTAGAGCCACCTACTGAAGAAGAAATTAAACTTTTAACACCACAACATTTATTGATTTCAGCATTGCAACATGCAAGTAAAAGCAGCGCATTTATGAAGGAATTAATGGCAAAAAAGTTAACGGCTATTGCTTATGAAAATTTAAAAGATCAAGATGGATTGTTTCCTGTAATTAGAAGTTTAAGTGAAATAGCAGGAACCACAACTATCAGTATAGCTGATGAATTATTGAGTTCTACCTATGGCGGAAAAGGCGAAATGCTTGGAAGTGTTAACGGAATTCCTCCTACAGAAATTGTTATAATTGGCGCAGGAACAGTAGGGGAATATGCTGCAAAAGCTGCTTTAGGAAAAGGGGCAACAGTTAAAGTTTTTGATTATTCTTTATCGAAATTACGCAGGATTCAGGAAAATTTACGACAAAGTATTTTTACAAGTTTATTACACCCAAAAATTATTTGCAAAGCATTACAAACTGCCGATGTAGTTATTGGTTGTATGCGAAGCGAAGATGGTAGAAGTCCAATAATTATTACCGAAGAAATGGTGAGTAATATGAAACCAATGTCGGTAATTATAGATGTAAGTATAGACCAAGGAGGAATATTTGAAACAAGTGAAATTACATCTCATAAAAACCCAACATTTACTAAACACGATGTAATTCATTATTGTGTTCCAAATATTACAAGCAGAGTTTGCCGCACTGCTAGTTATGCTTTAAGCAATGTTTTTACTCCTTTGTTGCTAAAACTTGCCGATGCAAAAGACATTCCATCGTTTTTATATAATAATGCTGGCGCCAGAAATGGAGTTTATGTTTATAGAGGAAATTTAACCAATAAACATATTGGTAAAAGATTGAATATTTACCATAAAGATTTAGATTTATTACTTTCTGCACATATTTAATAAATGGCATTACATTTCTACAAAATTTACGATTTCAAATTACATGGAACCGAACCCCAAGCTTTAAATTCAGTAAGAACAATAGACATTGAAGGTAAACGAATTTGTTTAACAAGACTTCATGATGGATATTTTGCCATGGACGATAAATGTCCGCATGCAGGAGCGCCATTAGGTTCAGGAAAATGCGATGAAAACGAACAAGTAGTTTGCCCAATTCACCGATATAAATATAACCCAAGAACGGGAAAAGGTAACGGCAATCAAGGCGATTATGTTGATGTTTATCCAACTCAAATAAAAGATGATGGGGTATATATTGGCCTAAATATTAAATGGTGGAAGAAATTTTTGTAACTTTTTAAATGTTTTTATAAATAATTTTAAATTGTAATTTTATATAACTTTTGTACTTTTGATTTCTAAAAGAATTAATTATGAAACGGTTAAATTTATTTTTCACCATTTTTTGTTTTATTATAATTACCAAAACTTTTGCTCAAAATAACAAAGAGTTTTTTACTGCTATGCAATTAGGGATTGCCAATTCAGAATACAAGAATTACAAAACCAATGGCTTAAATATAAGTTTTGATAAAACCTACGGAAATTATGAATTTGGTTTAATAACGAATACTTACTTGAAAGAAAATATCAATGATGAATATAACTTACCTAACCAAAAGTTGAATTTTTATACGATGGATATCGGTATAAAAATTCATCGCCTTATTTTTAAGAGTAAAAGCAATAAAAGCAGTCTTTTGGGTGGACTAATTAATGGTTTAGCCACTTCCCAAATTTTTAAGGGAGAAGCCGATGGAATGAATTATGTTTTTCCCCCTAAATATGGGAATGTGTTATTGTCAAACTCATATTGTTATTTTATAAGTCCAAGTATAAATTTGGAATATGTAATTATAAAGAACAAGTTAGCGATTTATAATCATTTTCAATATAAATTTTTGTTTGGCAATACTTCTTTTTCAAATACTACTGATTTAAGTAAATTTTCAATGTCGTTTGGTGTAAAGCTTTTATTATAGAAATTAGAAAGTATAATCTTCATGAAGGCTACTTATTTAAAACATAAGTAGCCTTTATATTTTAAATAAGGTTAGTTTTTATCACTTTTGATATAAATAAATTTCACTTTGTAATTTCAATTAATTATTCAACATTGCATCTTTTAAAAAAATATGAAATCAGATATAGAAATTGCACGTGAAGTAAAACTTCAACCCATTCAAAAAATTGCTGAAAGCATAGGAATTTCAGAAGATCAAGTAGAGCAATACGGTAAGTATAAAGCTAAAATTACTTTTGATTTTGATGAACAAAAAATAGCTCAAAGTAATTTGATTTTAGTAACTGCTACTACTCCAAACAAAAGTGGAAGTGGTAAAACTACTACTTCGGTAGCCTTGGCTCAAGGTTTAAATAAAATAGGTAAAAAAGCGATTGTTGCATTGCGCGAACCTTCATTAGGTCCTTGCTTTGGAATGAAAGGTGGTGCTGCAGGCGGTGGTTATAGCCAAGTATTGCCAATGGAAGATATTAACTTGCATTTTACAGGCGATTTTCACGCCATTACTTCGGCTAATAATACTTTAGCTGCTTTGGTTGATAATTACCAATATTTCAATAAAAATAATACGAATGGTTTAAAGCAAATTTTATGGCGTAGGGTACTTGATGTAAATGATCGTTCGTTGCGTTATATGTTAAGTGGATTAAATGGTTCTACCAATGGAATTCCAACTGAAACAGGTTTTGATATTACGCCTGCTTCCGAAATTATGGCTATCTTTTGCCTTTCTACTTCGTTAGATGATTTACGCAAAAGAATTGAAAATATTTTGTTGGGCTATAAATACGATAATACGCCATTTTATGTAAAAGATTTAGGAGTAGCTGGTGCTTTGGTTACTTTGTTAAAAGATGCATTTCAACCTAATTTAGTACAAACCATAGAAGGCGGAGCGGCATTTATTCATGGTGGTCCTTTTGCTAATATTGCGCATGGTTGTAACAGTATTATGGCTACAAAAGCTGCCATGCAACATGGTGAATACGCAGTAACCGAAGCTGGTTTTGGTAGTGATTTAGGCGGTGAAAAGTTTTTAAATATAAAATGCCGTGCTGCTGGAATTAGTCCAAAGGCTACTGTTTTGGTAACAACAACTCAGTCTATAAAATTACATGGAAAGGTTGACGAAAAACTAATTAAGCAACCCAATATGGATGGCTTAAAAGCAGGTATTAAAAATGTGGAACGCCATATAGAAAGTTTACAACAATTTGGACAAACTGTAATTGTTGCTTTAAATAAATTTGGTTTCGATACCGATGAAGAAGTTAACTTTATAGAAAATTGGTGTAAAGAAAAAGGTGCTCATTTTGCCATCAACGAAGGCTTTGCAAATGGTGGAAATGGTGCAGTAGAATTAGCTAAAAAAGTGGTTGAAATAGTGGAGAATAATCCTAGTAAACCTATTAACCATACTTATAATTTGAACGATTCGATTGAAGAAAAAATAAAAAGTATTGTTACCAAAATATACAAAGGAAGTAGCATAACTTTAGGTAAAAATGCCAAAGCTGCTTTGAAAAAAATTACTGATTTAGGTGCCGATAAATTGCCAGTTTGTATTGCTAAAACACAATTTAGTTTTACTGATAATGCTGCTCAAGTGGGTGCTGCCGAAGGATTTAATATTCATATTGAAAACTTAGTTTTGAACAACGGAGCAGGATTTATAGTAGCAGTTGCAGGAGAAATAATGCGCATGCCAGGTTTACCAAAAGAACCTGCTGCCATGGTGATTGATTTTGTAAATGGTGAAATTACTGGCTTAAGCTAAGGTTGATTGAAAGATTAGAAGATTGAAAGATTACAAAATTGAAAGATTAGAAAATATTAGTTTAACTAGGACGTCATTGCGATCACGCCAAAGCGTGAGAAGCAATCTCACAGTTACAAATAGTGAGAATGCTTCGTGCCTCGCAATGACGTTTATTCAGTTAAAATATTAATAATATGACGAAACAAAAAAGCAGTCATTCCGTAGGAATCTTCTTTGATAACTAATACCATTGAATTAAACAATAAATTTTGTAAAATCAATGATTGTTTAAGTCAAGGAAGATTCTTACAGAATGACTCAAGATATTTTTTTTACGTCCTCGGTTGGTGTCCTCACCAATCGAATTTGAGTGATTGGTGAGGACACCAACCACGGACAAATTAATAAAACCATTCAACAATATAGCCATTCAACAATAAAACAATTCAACCTTTCACTATCACATGAAAAAAAACATCACCATCATTTTTGCATTTATTTTATTAAGTGGAGTTTTCGTTAAATGGAAATATTATTCACCTAGTAAATTATTGGTAAAAGCTCAAAAAGAAGTTCAGGCTTTAACAGATGCTCACCAATTACATAATGGCGATATCATTTTTCAAAACTCACTTTCATCGCAAAGTAGGGCAGTTGAAATGGCCACTCATTCTAAATATACACATTGCGGAATCGTATATTTAAAAGGCAATGACTATTATGTTTTGGAAGCGGTTCAGCCTGTTAAAACTACTGATTTAGCCACATTTATTGCTCGAGGAAAAGAAGGTCGTTATGTGGTGAAAAGATTGAAAAATGCTGCGCAAATTTTAAACGATAGTGTGTTGAATAACATGAAAACAATTGGCGAAAAGTTGATTGGCAAAGACTATGATATTACATTTGAATGGAATGATGATAAAATTTATTGCTCTGAATTGGTTTGGAAAATATATAGCCGTGGGGCAGGAGTGGAGGTTGGTAAATTAGCTACTTTAAAAGAGTTTGATTTAAGTAACGAGTTGGTAAAACGCATTATGCGTAAACGCTACGGAACCAATATTAATTACGAGGAAAAAGTAATTTCGCCAGCCTCAGTTTTTGAAAGTGAAAACTTAGTTTTGGTGAAAGAAAATTAGATTTTAAGTTGATTGGTTTATAAGGTTGATAAGTAGCCAAGAAATTAAGTAAAAATTTTTGAATTTTTACCTCGGTTGCTGTCCTCACCAATTGAATTGAAGTAACTGTTGAGAACACCCACTGATAAAATACCAATTACTTAAACAAAACTTTGGAAATATCATGAATCAATGAAAAAACATTAAAAAAGGTGATTTTTATATGATTTCAATTATATGATTTTATTTGTTTAGTTATTTATTTAGTTATTTGTTATTTATTTATTTGTAGGATATTTAATAAACAAAAATATTATGAAAAAAATTATCAATTTTTTGCCTGCAATTTTTGCAACATTGTTCGGTATACTACTTATTAACTCTTGTGTTAAAACTTCTAATCAAGAAAGTCCAGCCTCTTCTTCCCCTATTGTAGTAAAAAAAGACAATAACATAAAAACAGACGCAACTACTGTTTGCTGTGAAATAACTTGTAGAAAAGGTTCTTGTAAAGCTTATAGATCACCATGTACTTGTAATTGTACCCTATTTGGCAACCCTAGTTGTGGTGGAGGTTTAGGTAAAGTTTACGATGATGGTGAGCTAGAAATATCGTTTAATACCCAACAACGAAATTCTATTCAAGCAGCAATCACTTACCTCGAAAACTCTTCTAATCCCAAAGCAAATGAAGCAAAAAACTTGTTTTTAAATATAAAAGTAATTGTGGATAGTACGAATGGATTAATTGTTACTGGACAGGATATTACAAATTATGAGACCTATATTTTACAATTAGAAACCTTAGCTCAAAATCATTTTAGTAATCAGGAAATTGAAGATATAGGTAATTTGTAATTTAGTATTAACCGATGTTATGCTTATTTTATTATCATAAACGATCTAAGTGAAACAAATTAATTGGCACTTTCAGTTGTAGTTTGCAGTTTGTTAATTATACTGTATTATAACCAAAATTGGATTTCCTTTAAAATCCGTTACATTCTGTAACGGATTTTTTATTTAACTATAAATTTATTTATCCTAAAATTATAGTTGCCTGAAGTTTTAAGTAAATTTGAATTTTTACCTCGGTTGGTGGTCCTCACCAATCAAATAATATTAATTGAATAGTAAACTAGAAACAGATAAAATATATAAAATTGCTAGTTGCCAGAAGCCAGCTGCCATAAGCCAAAAAAACATGCAAACCATCAAATAACTCCAATCCGGAGAATTAATAGGAACAAAACAGTTAAAACTTTCGTGTGGTTTAACTACATTTCCTTTGGAAATTTTAGACTTAGCCGATACCTTAGAAATATTAGATTTATCGAATAATCAATTGGATAGTTTACCCAATGATTTTGGAAAATTACATCAATTAAAAATTGCGTTTTTCTCCGAAAATAATTTTACTGAATTGCCCAGTGTTTTAGGGCAATGTGAAAACTTAGAGATGATTGGTTTTAAGTCGAATAAAATTACTAAAATTAACCATGATGCTTTCCCAGAAAGACTGCGTTGGCTCATACTTACCAATAATTTGATTGAAGAAATTCCAGCCACTTTTGGTAAATGTTATCGAATGCAAAAATTAGCTTTAGCGGGTAATCAAATAAAACAATTGCCTGCAGAAATGACCAATTTAAAAAACTTAGAATTGATTCGAATTTCTGCCAATTTATTAACTGTATTACCGAGTTGGATTTTAGAATTACCCAAACTTTCGTGGATTGCATTTGCTGGAAATCCAGTGAGTGAAGTGGAGCAAGTAACACATTCATTAAGTGGAATAGATTGGAATCATTTGGATATTCAGGATATTTTAGGACAAGGAGCTTCGGGAATTATTTCAAAAGCAATTTTACAAGATGAAGAAGTAGCGGTAAAAGTTTTTAAGGGCGATATAACCAGTGATGGATTGCCATTGAACGAAAAAAATGCAACCATGGCTGCAGGTGCGCATCCAAATTTAGTGCAGGTGTTGGGTAAAATTATCAATCATCCAGATGATAAAAAAGGATTGGTTTTGGGCTTGATTCCTCCCAATTTTAAAAACTTAGGAAATCCACCAAATTACGAAACTTGTTCTCGAGATACTTTTAACGAAAACACCGTTTTTACTTCACTAGAAATTTTGAAAATAGCAAAAGGAATTGCTTCGGTTGCCAAACATTTGCATGCTTTAGGAATCAATCATGGTGACTTGTATGCGCACAATATTATGTACGATGAAGCAGCCAATAACTTGTTAGGCGATTTTGGTGCAGCTACTTTTTATAATCCAAAAGCAAAGGAAGCGGAAACCATTGAAAAAATTGAAGTGCGAGCATTTGGCTGCTTACTCGATGATATGCTGATGCACACCAATGAAGTTGAAAACAATTCAATCATTCAACATTTAGCAGAATTACGAAATGATTGCATGCAAGAAAACATCTTGGCTCGCCCAAATTTTGAAAGTATTTGTGATCAGTTGGATAATTATTAATTCATAAAAAAGAGGCTGCTACAGAAGCTTTAAAATTTAGTCAGTTCGAGGGAGTCGAGAACGGTTCTCGACTTCATTAAAATTAATGTTTTAAAATAAGTTCTAAATATTAATGAAATTAAAAAACCACATAGAAACATAGTTTATAAGCTATGTTTTCTATGTGCCTATGTGGTTCATTTTTTTTATAAAATCACACACATTACTTTGTACGTTATTTTAAATTGCTAATCCTTAAATTTCCTTTTCGGAAACTATTTGTTTCTTAGTTCTTCAAAAACAACTTCGCCTTTGTATTTTTTATACAATTTTCCAACACGAATAATTTTTACTTTAACTATATAATCTCCTTGAGCAACAGTATTTACTACGTTTTGTCCTTCTAATACTTTTCCAAATATGGTGTGTTTGTTGTTTAACCAAGTAGTTTGAATATGTGTAATAAAAAACTGGCTTCCGTTGGTAGTTGGGCCGGCATTAGCCATTGCTAACAAACCAGGTCCGTTAAAACTTAAACTAGGGTCAAACTCATCTTTAAAAGCATAACCTGGTCCACCACTACCATTTCCTTGTGGATCGCCACCTTGAATCATAAAATTTGGAATAACTCTGTGGAATTTCAAGCTGTCATAGTAAGGAACGCCTAATGCTTTTGCTTCATTTTTGATTTTCCCTTCTGATAATCCTACAAAATTTGCTACTGTTAATGGCGCTTTTTCAACTTCTAATTTCATTAAAATAACGCCTTTTGATGTGGTCATTTCTGCATACAATCCATCGGTTAATTTTGGTTTTTGAGCTGCTATTGCAATGCTTGAAATTACCATTAAACTTAGTGCTACAACTATTTTTTTCATTTTTATTTTTGTGTTTGTTTAAGCCGCTAAATAAGAGAAAAAGAAATATATAAAAAAGTACTTTTTGTTTTTTGGTAAAGGTTGATTAGGTTGAATGGTTGATAGGTTAATTAAGTTGTTTGAAAGAATGGTTGAATTGTTAATTGGTTTTTTCAATCTTTGTAATCTTGTAATCTTTCAATCTTGTAATCTTTCAATTTTGCAATTTTGTAATCCTCCAATCTTTCAATTAAAAAATTAACTCCTATATTGCAACAAATTATGCAATCGGCTTCGTTATCGGAAATAAAGAAAGAGTTACAAACCCTCCATCCTGCCCAATTAGTGGAGCTTTGCACCAAACTAGCTAAGTATAAAAAAGACAATAAAGAGTTTTTGAATTACTTACTTTTTCAAACACATGATGAAGCACAATTCATAGAAAATGTAAAAGTTGAAATGACGGAATTATTTGGCGACATGAATACTTCTAATTTATATTTTGCTAAAAAAACCATTCGAAAAATACTTCGTTTAGCCAATAAACATGCTAAATATTCAGGTTTAGCAACTACCAATATTGAATTATTGACTCATTTTTGCAAAGCATTAAACGATACCAAAATTGAATTTAGGAAAAGTCCGGTTTTATATAATTTGTATAAAGCACAACTGAAGCGAATCAATGATTCAATGAAAACTTTGCACGAAGATTTGCAATACGATTACCAAAAAGAAATAGATTTATTAAGTAAATAAAACACAAAAATATGTTAGGTCTTAAACTTCCAACTGATCCGCGTTGGGTAAATATAGTAGAAAGTAATTTAGAAGAAATATTAACTGACCATGCTTGGTGCGAGCAAAAAGCAGCAAGTAACGCCATTACTATTATTACTTATAACCCCGAGTTAACTGATTTGGTTGCAGATTTATTAGCATTGGTAAAAGAAGAAATTAGCCATTTTGAACAAGTTTTTGAAATCATAAAAGCTCGTGGTTATACTTTAGGTAGGGAAAGAAAAGATAGTTATGTAAACGAACTCTATCAATTTATGCAAAAAGGTGGAAGCCGAAGCGCATCGTTTGTAGATAGAATGTTGTTTTCGGCCATGATTGAAGCCCGCAGTTGCGAGCGTTTTAAAGTACTTTCTGAAAATATTGATGATGCAGAATTATCGAAATTTTATTATGAATTAATGGTTAGTGAAGCGGGTCATTACACCACTTTTTTAACTTACGCACGTAAATATGGAAAAGAGGTAGATGTAGATAAACGCTGGAAAGAATGGCTAGAACATGAAGCAATAGTAATTGCCAATTATGGCAAAAAAGAAACGGTGCATGGGTAAGTTTTTGTGGCTAATTGAAGTATTATTTTACTTCATACTCAGTTTCAAAAGGAAAATTAATTGAATTCATATCAACATCAGAATATCTAGACTC
>CAIUQQ010000318.1 GCA_903901345.1 uncultured Bacteroidota bacterium
AGTTGGTTGTCCTACTAAAGTACTTTATGTAGTAGTTTTAATTGTACTTGTACTGAAATGTATTTATTTGAGTACTGTTCCGACGAGTTTTGATCACTTTAGTTGGTATTTGATATATGGTATTTGTTAGGGCGAAGTAGAATTGAGTTGTTTCTGAGCTGTGTTAGTTGTTAGAGCGAGTGCTGCATATGTTGCATTTGCTGATGTATTTCCTTTGTAGTATTGTACTTGTAGTCGTTACAGTAGTCACAGTGGTAGGTGGTTGTACTGTATACTGTAGTCCAGTATTAGTTGGTTGTCCTACTAAAGTACTTTATATAGTAGTTTTGATTGTACTTGTACTAAAATGTAAAATGTATTTATTTAAGTATTGTTCCGACGAGTTTTGATCATTTTAGTGTTAAATGTAAAAATAGAAGGTAATTTTTATATTTTTACAACAAGTGAAACTATACTTGAGGTAAGTGTATTACTGACAAAATGATTCGCTTTAGATATGCTGCTGATGGCTTTTTTCAGAAAGATTTTAGCTATGCTATAAGCAAATATTTTGATGAAAAATTAGTTAAACTAATATTAATTGAGGATGATTTATTTTACTATATAAAAACCCAATCAGTTATTTGTAAAATAAGTAAAGAAAACTTAAAAATAACCCTGCTTGACATAAATAATAATATTATTTGTGAAGATGAAGCTGGTTTTCATTGGCAACATTATTTACTAAAAGGAGGAAAAATAAATTATTGTAGTAAAAAAATTCAACCTGATGAATATTTTTATGGAATGGGCGATAAGCCAGTAGAAATGAATTTAAGGGGTAAATATTTTGAAAACTTTGGAATGGATACTTATGGTTTTCAAAAAGACTCTGATCCTTTGTATAAAAACATTCCTTTTTACATGGGAGTACATAACAATGGTCAAATAGGATATGGTATTTTTTACGATAACTCTTTTCGTACAATTTTTGATTTTGGCAAAGGAAATGCTGATGTATTAAGTTTTTATGCTAGAGATGGTGAAATGAATTATTATTTTATTTATGGACCAAATTTATTAAATGTTGTAGAACAATATTCAAGTTTAACAGGTAGACCAGAAATGCCACCAATGTGGAGTTTAGGATACCATCAATGTAAATGGAGCTATTCTCCCGAAAGTAAGGTAAGGGAAATAACTACTGAGTTTAGAAAACGTAAAATTCCTTGCGATGCAATTTATTTAGACATTGATTACATGGAAGGATTTCGATGTTTTACTTGGAGCAAAGAATTTTTCCCTGATCCTAAAAAAATGATTGGCGAATTAGCAAAAGAAGGTTTTAAAACTATTGTAATAATTGATCCTGGAATAAAAATAGACAAGGATTATTGGGTTTGGCAACAAGCAATTGTCAAAGATTATTTCTGTAAACGTGCCGATGGAACTTTAATGGAAGGTGATGTATGGCCAGGGAAATGTCATTTCCCGGATTTTACAAGTCCCAATGTTCGTGAATGGTGGAGTGGTTTGTTTAAAGGTTTGGTCGAAGCTGGAGTTCGTGGTGTTTGGAATGATATGAACGAACCAGCAGTTTTTGAAATTGGAACTTTTCCTGAAGATGTTCGTCATGATTATGATGGCAATCCTTGTAGTCATAGAAAAGCTCATAATATATATGGAATGCAAATGGCTCGTGCTACTCAAAAAGGAATAAAACGGTATTTACAACCAAATAGACCATTTGTAATTACTCGTTCAGGATATAGCGGTTTACAACGTTATTCAAGCGTTTGGACAGGTGATAATATTGCTTCTTGGGAACATTTATGGATAGCTTGTCAGCAATGCTTAAGACTAAATATTAGTGGTGTTTCCTTTTGTGGTAGTGATATTGGTGGATTTATTGGTGAACCAGATGGTGAATTATATACACGTTGGGTACAATTGGCCGCTTTTCATCCGTTTTTTAGAACACATAGTGCAGGAAATGAAAATAATTTTAACCAAGAACCTTGGAGTTTTGGAACTAAATACGAATTTATAATTAAAAAATTTATTCATTTACGATATCAATTATTACCATACATGTACACCGCATTTTGGCAGAACTCTATATTTGGAACTCCAATATTACGTCCTTTAGCTTTTATTGACCAAACAGATATTGAAACACTTTTTAGAAATGATGAATTTGCAGTTGGTGACCATGTTTTAGTTTGTCCCGCAATGCGTCCTGGCATTTCTGAAAGGTTGGTTTATTTGCCACAAGGAAAATGGTATAACATTTGGAATGACAGTGAATATATAGGTTCTAAAGAGTATACCGTTGGTTGTCACATAGATAGAATGCCTGTGTTTATAAGAGCAGGTGCCGTTATTCCACATTGGCCAAAACAACAATATGTAGGCGAATTAGATATTTTAGAAACTACTTTACACGTATATTTTAACAAAGAAAAAGAAGTAATAAGTTATTTTTACGAAGATGCTGGCGACAATTATGGCTACAAAATGGGACTATATAACCTCCATAAGTTTTATGTAAAAGGAAACAGTAAAAATTTAATACTTTCACATGTTTTAGAAGGTGCTTTTGAAAGCAATAAAACTTTTAAAATTGTGATACATGGCTTACCTTTTAATTGTAATGAATTTGTAATAGATGGAAAAAGCCACAAAGTAGCCCAAAAAAACTTAGCTATTGGAACTGTTAAATTTAAAATTGAGAAAGACTTTAAACGTATTATTATCAGGTAATTTTCCTTAATTACTGTTTATTTAAAATAGTGAAACTTTCTAAATCCAACCTTTTCTATTGAACCATTGGTATATAATAATGGTTAACAAAAGCATAAAAATCAAAATACCTGGATAGCCATATTGTTGGCTTAATTCTGGCATAAACTGAAAATTCATACCATAAATTCCAACAATAAAGGTAAGTGGTAAAAAAAATGCTGAAAACACCGTCAAAACTCTCATTACATCGTTTGTTTTTTGACTTGATATAGAAATATAAATATTCAACAAACTGTGACTACTATCGTATATTTCTTCTGTAATAGTTTCTACTCTTACATAAGTATCTTTTAAATCTTCGTAAATAGTATTGTGTTTATGTGAATTTCCCAATTGCTCAAAAACAGCTTTTGTAAGCGTAAACAAGCGTTTTTTTACATAAATTTTCCTTTTTATGATATATAGATTTTTAAGTAAATCAGGTATTTTATTTTTCAAGAAAATTCGTTCCTCAAATGAATCTATTTCTTTGTCAATAATATTTAATGGAGCTTCAAAAGTTTGCAATGAATCTTTGATAATTTTACAAATAATATCAAAAGGCGACTTACATATACTTCCATTAGCATATTTTTTTGCCACACCATTTATTACCAATGACTCATGGCGATGAATGGTAATTAAAAAATCTTTTCCATAAAAAATGGCAATTTTTCGTGTTAATTTTTGAATGCTATCGGCATTTATTCCGCACAAATTATCGTAATTTCTTACTATTATAA
The DNA here is from genome assembly GCA_903901345.1 of uncultured Bacteroidota bacterium. Classification (GTDB taxonomy): domain Bacteria; phylum Bacteroidota; class Bacteroidia; order UKL13-3; family UKL13-3; genus JAAFJM01. The sequence goes on from CAIUQQ010000318.1 coordinate 3,507, forward strand.
AATTCTTATCTTCTAATTGCTCAAATTTAGGTAAATGCGCTGGATCTAAACAATCTTTGATGGAAGTTTCGGGTAAGTTATATTTTACTGCCAAATCAAGTAATTCCTGCTCAGTTGGCAAGTTTACATCTATCCAGCTAAAGGAATGTTCAGATTGATTTTTTAAATTAATTAACATGATGGCAATTACCTATTTTTCTTTTGAAAATAAAAAAGCTTCTGAACAATTAAGTTCAGAAGCTTTTGAATTGTATATATGAATTTTAAACTAAATTCATTTTGATACGTTTGCCAATTTCTTCTATATCGGCACGGAATTTTTTATCAGTTTCCATCAAATCATTAACCGTTTGACAAGCATGAATTACAGTGGAGTGATCTCTACCACCAAAATGCATTCCTATAGTTTTTAAAGATGATTTAGTTAAATCCTTTGCATAATACATGCTTATTTGACGAGCTTGAACTATTTCGCGTTTACGTGTTTTTGATTTTACTTGTTCAACTGGAATGGTAAAATAATCGCAAACTAATTTTTGAATAAATTCAATAGAAATTTCGCGGGTATTATTTTTTACAAAGTTTTTCAAAATTTGTTTTGCTAAATCAAGCGTTACTTCTTTTTTGTTTAATGACGACTGAGCTAATAAACTTACCAAAGCACCTTGTAATTCTCGCACATTGGTATTTATATTATGAGCTACATATTCTACTACATCTCTATGCAAATTAATGCCATCGTTGTACATCATATGTTCTAAAATAGCCAAACGTGTTTCAAAATCTGGTGATTGAATATCGGCTGAAAGGCCCCATTTGAAACGACTTAACAAACGTTCATCCATTCCCTTTAAATCTTTTGGAGCTCTATCGCTAGTTAATATTAACTGCTTACCTTGTTGGTGTAAATGATTGAAAATAGTAAAGAATATTTCTTGTGTTTTTTGTTTATTTTCTAAAAACTGAACATCATCAACTATTAATACATCAACTTGTTGGTAGTAATTTAAAAAGTCTTGATTTGAGTTATTTCTAATTGCTTCTACAAATTGATTGGTAAATTTTTCAATTGGCACATACAATACAATTTTGTTTTTATTGTTTTGCTTCACCATGTTTCCAATGGCATGAACCAAATGCGTTTTACCCATTCCTGTTTCGCCAAAAAACATTAAAGGATTAAATGCGGTTCCACCTGGTTTTGAGGCTACAGCCATTCCCGCTGCTCTTGCTAAGCGGTTATTATCACCTTCTATATAGTTATCAAAATTTAAGTTATGGTTTAAATTTGCATCAATATTTAATTTTTTCAAACCCGGAATTACAAACGGGTTTTTTATATTGGTATTTAAAGCTGAACCTAAACCTGCTTCCTGAGAATCCATTTTTGAACTTTGGCTTCCAGGTAAGTTTACTATATATGGATTAGAGTTTGAAGTTCCATTTTCTACTATAATATTATATTCTAAGCGGCTACCAGTTCCTAATATTTGCTTTAAAGTTTTTTTCAATAAACTTACATAATGTTCCTCTAACCATTCATAAAAAAACTGACTTGGCACTTGAATCGTTAAAATTTTATTGTCTAATTTTATTGATTTAATAGGTTCAAACCAAGTTCTAAAGCTTTGAGGGTTCACATTATCCTGAATTAGCTTCAAGCAATTATTCCACACTGTTTCACACGACTGTTCACTCATAATATTTTACTTTTTTCTGACTGTAAAAGTGTGTGAAAAACTTTACACTGCAAAGTTTTTTTCAACATAATGTTCCAAAATGTTTAACTTATTTTTTTTTGTCCTGATTTATAGGCATAAATATTTTTTTTTTATTTTTTTGTTGCATTTTTGATATCAATTTGTTTGCAAAATGTGTGCTGCTTTATAATGTATTGTTAAAATTTATAATGAATATCAAATACTTGCAAATCCGCGTCTGACAGAGGTTTTCAACATTATATGCTTGTACCGTCAATATCAACATTTTCAAAAGTGTGAATAAAGCCGTTAGTTAAATGTGTGTTAAAAGTAAATTCTATTTTCCCTAATACTAAGCCTGCCCATCCAACTTGATTAATAATTACACTTTTCCCTGAGGCATTTTTAACAATAATTGGTTCTTTTAAAAATGTATGTGTATGACCACCTAAAATTAAATCTACATTTTTGGTTTGAGGCGCTAATGTGAGGTCGTTAATTTTTTCATTTTTATAGCTATATCCTAAATGTGAAAGACAAATTACTAAATCGCATTTTTTCTCCTCTTTTAAATATGCAGCTACTTTATTTAGCTTTTCAACTGGATCATTGTATTTTATTTTCCCATATAATTTTTCAGGAACCAAACCATTTAGCTCAATTCCTATTCCGGTAATGCCAATTTTCAAACCACCTTTTTTATATATTTTATAAGGTAAAATTTTATTTTCAATTAAAGTATCAATAAAATCGTAATTACAGTTCACAAAGTCGAATGAAGCATGCGGCATTTGCTTATATAAACCGTCTATTCCGTTATCAAAATCGTGGTTACCAAGCGTAACACAATCGTAACCCATTTGGCTCATTAGTTTATATTCTAACTCACCACCATAAAAATTAAAGTAAGGCGTTCCTTGAAAAATATCGCCAGCATCTAATAATAATACATGCTCATTTTCTTTCCTATATTTATTAATTAAAGCCGCTCTAAACTCCGCGCCACCCATTCCAGCATTATTCTTATCTGTTTTATCAAATGGTTCTATTCTGCTGTGCCAATCGTTGGTATGCAATATGCAAAGTTTGATTTCCTTATTTTGTGCTGCCAAATGACTGATAGGCGAAGCAACTAAAGCAGCACCAGCCAATAAAACACCAGAGTTTTTTAAAAATTTACGCCTGTTTTGCTTATTTAATTCTTCCATCTAATATTGTATTTATTGGTTGTGAATTATTTCCTCTTGTTCTTAACTGTTTTATCAATGCATCTCTAACCATTAGGTTTAAAGAGGTAACAGCAATTGCTTTTTTCATCGGTTCTGTTTTATCTCCACCACTAGCCACGTAATCATTGGTTAAAATTCGATATGTTTTTGTGCTATCAAATGGTTCATTTTTGATAAATATATTAGTTGCTAAATTGTTTTCAATAGTCATTCTAAACTCTTTAGAACAAGGTGTTCCATTGTTTTGAGCAATTAAATCGAACAATCGTTTACAATCATTTCCTCCAAGTTCTACCACAACTATTGCATTGTCGAAAGGTGCTAGTTCATATATTTTTCCAACTGTTATATTGCCTTTGGCAATGCTTCCAACGCGCAAACCGCCATTATTATACATACAAAAATCAATGGATTTTGAATAATTCATTTTAGCAAAATCCATTAATTCATCACAAACAAAATTTCCTAAAGTGCCTTCAGGCAAATCTTTTTTCAAGTCTTGATTATTATAACACAACACAGCATTCATTAAACTATCTAACTTAATTTTATATGGAGCAATGGTGTTAAAGATTTTAGCATCATATAGTTGAAGCGAATCTTTGTTTATTTTTATGTTTTGAGTTTGGGTTTTACTAAGCGATAGTGGCGTTTTGCACTGACCTAATAAAAACAATAATGCGGATAGGAAGAGTATGTTTTTTTTCACTTTTCAAATATAATTAAATGGTGTTTATCAAATTCTGTTAGTTGTTAAATGATTATTATTTATTTCAATTTACTATAATCCGTTAAAATATTCAGCCAAATAACGACCCATGCTAAAATTAGCTTGGAGTAAATACCCGCCAGTTGGCGCATCCCAATCTAGCATTTCGCCCATACAAAAAGTGTTTGGCATTTTATTTAATTCCAAATTGGTGTTTACTTCGCTTAACGCAATGCCACCAACTGTTGAAATGGCCTCATCAATAGGCGCTGTTCCAACTATTTTTATGGGTAATTTCTTTATATTTTCAGCTAAAATTTCTGCAGATAAAAAATCTTCTTTATTTAAAATTGCTTTGAGCAAAGCCACTTGCGTAGCATTAACATTTAAGTCGAACTTCAATATTTCAGAAACCGATTTGGAGTGATTGCTTAATATTTTTTCAATGGCACCCAAGTGCAAAGTTGGTTTAAAATCAATAAATACAGTGGCTTCGTTTTTCTCTTTTAGCTGTGTTCTAATTTTATTGCTTAACGCATAAATAGCGCCACCTTCCAAACCCAATTTGGTAATGGTTAATTCGCCTTTTTTAGTTAAACTTCCACAAGTAATAGCTATATTTTTTAAATATTGTCCTTCACAAGTTTCTATAAATTCAGCTGGCCATGTTATTTCAAAAGCACAATTAGAGGCTTGAAACGGAATGGTTCTAATTCCTTTTTGGGTAAATAATGGCAACCAAGTTCCATCAGAACCTGTAATTTTCCAACTTGCGCCTCCTAATGCAAATATAGAAAAATCGGACTTAACAGCTATTTCAGAATTTTGATGGTCAAACATTAATTCATTGTTTTCAGACCAACCTAACCAAGTGTGTTGTGTTGCTATTTTCACTCCATTTTTTTCAACTAAAGCTAAAATAGCGTTTAACACTTCAATGGGTTTGGTATCTTTTAATGGAAAAACACGTTTGCTAGAACCTACATAAGTTTCAATTCCCATGTCCCAAAACCAATTATTCAAATCGGTATTATTAAATGCTTGGAAATAAGGTTTTATAAAACTAGCGGGAGTATATCGTGCTAAAAAATCATTGCTATGTTCCGAGTGAGTTAAGTTTAATCCACCATCGCCAGCTACTAAAAACTTACGACCTAAAGTGAGGTTTTTTTCATAAATTGTTACATCGTAAAGCTTTGTGTTTATTTGCGTTGCCAACATTAATGCCGATGGACCACCACCAATTATTGCAATACTTTTTTTAGTCATTCGTTATATTTATTACAATAATTTCAATTCATCATTTACTTGAACAAAACCATTGGTTTGCAAAGCAATTACATTTTTACCAAACATTACATTATTATTTACAGTTCGATAAGTAGCTAACGTTTTTAATGGTTCAGCACTAGTTATTCCTGTCGTTTGATTAATGGTAATCATGATACAACGAGAACATAATTTTACACCTTTAAATTGCATATTGTTAATGGAAAAATCTTCAAAATTATCTTCATCAAAAGCATTTCCGCCTCTAAAAACGATGTTTGGACGAAACCTGTTTATTTCTATTTTTTCTGCTAATTTATTGTTCAAATCATTCAACGATTCTTGTCCAATAATTAATACTGGAAAACCATCGCTAAAGCTAGTAATTTCATTATTTACCGAAAAACGGTCATCTATATTTCGTTTAGTTTCATTTGGCATGTAAAATAATTTACAAGTAAAATTCAATATTAAACTGAACCATTCCGAAGCTTTTTTATATTCAATTGCTTCGCATTCATCATCCCAAACTTTTACCTTTTCAGTTCTTCCTTCTATTGAAAAAGGAATTTCAAAAGCTGGCTCATTTTTATATTGCACCGCAAAACCATTAACAAAAAGCTGAAGTTTAAATAATGCTAATTCGTTAAATTCTCGTTGCGATATGAACTGATTTTGTTCATTGCAAAGCATCCACCTTCGGTCGTATTGTAAGCCACGTTTTTCTATTTTACATTTGTTCAAAGCAATTCCACCCAATGATTTTACTGGGTATACAAATAGTTGAGAAATGAAATACATGTGGCGAAGATAGAAATAAAAAAACACGCCTTAAAGCGTGTTTTTGATATTATTGAAATTTATGATATGCAGATTTTGTTAATTCATCTGGCGACAATGATTTAAAATATTCAAAAGTAATTTTCAAACCATCTGCCCTACTCACTTTTGGTTCCCAACCTAATATTTCCTTGGCTTTGGTAATATCTGGTTTGCGTTGTTTTGGATCGTCAGTTGGTAAAGGTTTCGATACCAATTTTTGACTAGTTCCTGTTAATTTTATTATTTCTTCACCAAATTCTTTGATGGTAATTTCGTTCGGATTTCCAATATTTACTGGCTGTGAATAATCGCTTAATAGCAAACGGTAAATACCTTCCACTAAATCGTCTACATAACAAAAAGCACGTGTTTGTGAACCATCGCCAAACATGGTTAAATCTTCACCGCGCAATGCTTGTCCTATAAATGCAGGTAAAACTCTGCCATCATTCAGGCGCATACGTGGACCATAAGTATTGAAAATACGAACAATACGAGTTTCTAATCCGTGGTAAGTATGATACGCCATAGTAATGGCTTCTTGAAAACGTTTTGCTTCATCGTAAACCCCGCGAGGACCAACTGGGTTTACATTTCCCCAATACTCTTCAGTTTGAGGATGAACCAATGGATCGCCATATACTTCGGAAGTAGAAGCAATTAAAACCCTGGCACCTTTTTGTTTGGCTAAGCCAAGGCAATTATGAATTCCCAAAGATCCAACTTTTAAAGTTTGAATAGGAATTTTCAAATAATCAATTGGACTTGCAGGACTAGCAAAATGCAAAATATAATCTAGCTGGCCAGGCACATAAATGAATTTACTTACATCGTGGTGATAGAATTCAAAGTGTTCTAATTTAAACAAATGTTCAATATTTTTTAAATCACCTGTAATCAAATTATCCATACCAATTACATGGTAACCCTCTTTAATAAAACGATCGCACAAATGTGAACCTAAAAAGCCAGCAGCTCCTGTAATTAATACTCTTTTCTTATTCATTTTTAGTAGTTATTTTTACAAAGTATTTTGTAAAAAATACCTTGTAATTATTATATAAAAAAAACAAACCATTCGATTAAATGAATGGTTTGTTTATAAATTATTTAGTTTTTACACCAATACAATAATAGTCGAAACCTAATTCTTGCATTTCAGTAATATCATATATGTTTCTGCCATCAAAAATAGCATTACCACGCATTAATTTTTTTACCACTTGAAAATCTGGTGAACGGAAATCGGGCCATTCAGTAACAATTAGTAAAGCATCTGCATCTATTAATGCATTGTTTTCATTTTTGGTATATTCTATTTGTTCGCCCAAAATGTGTTTTGCTTCTTTCATCGCAATTGGATCGTATGCTTTCACATTTGCGCCAGCAGCCAATAGTTTTTCAATGATTACCAACGATGGAGCTTCACGCATGTCATCAGTTTTTGGTTTAAATGAAAGTCCCCACATAGCAAATGTTTTACCTTTAATATTGCCATCAAAATGTTTCATTATTTTATTAAATAAAACCGATTTCTGTGCATCATTTACAGCTTCAACCGATTCTAAAATTCTCATGGTATAACCATTGTCTTTAGCCGTTTTTATTAATGCTTTCACATCTTTTGGAAAACAACTTCCACCATATCCAATTCCTGGATAAATGAATTTATTTCCAATACGTCCATCGCTACCAATTCCTTTACGAACCATGTTTACATCAGCACCCATTATTTCACAAAGATTTGCAATGTCGTTCATGAAACTAATTTTTGTAGCAAGCATACTATTTGCTGCATATTTTGTCATTTCAGCGCTAGGAACATCCATAAAAATAATTGGATGTCCGTTTAATAAAAATGGTTTATATAACTTGCGCATCATGTCTTCAGCTTGTTTGCTTTCCACACCAATTACAATTCTATCTGGTTTCAAGAAATCATCAATTGCAGCGCCTTCTTTTAAAAATTCAGGGTTGGAAGCTACCGCAAAAGTAAGTTCAGAATTACGTTTTATTAGTTCTCCTTGAACAGCACTTTTAACTTTTTCGGCTGTACCAACTGGCACTGTACTTTTGGTAACTACTACACAAAATTCATCAATATTTTGACCAATTTCACGAGCTACTGCCAATACATATTTTAAGTCGGCACTCCCGTCTTCACCCGGAGGAGTTCCTACAGCAATAAAAGCTACTTCGCAACCTTTAATACTTTCGGCTAAATTAGTACTAAATTTAATGCGTTCTTTTTCCATATTGCGAAGCACCATTTCCTCTAATCCTGGCTCATAAATTGGCATAATGCCTTTCTTTAAGTTATCAATTTTTTTTTGATCTACATCAATACAGATAACTTCTATACCAACTTCTGCAAAACAAGTTCCTGTAACTAAGCCAACGTAACCTGTTCCTATAACTGCTATTTTCATATACTTAAATAAATTTTGTTAATTTTTTTTCAAAAATATTAAATCACTTCTAAATGACAAATCAATATTTCCCGCAAATAAAACAATATAATATTGTTTTTACTACACTTTATGAAGAATATAACTTAGAAATAAAACAATAAAATTCGCCAAAATCCATAAAATAAAACTTATATATTTGCCACCCTTAAATAATAAATTATTATGGCAGACAATAAAATTATATTTTCAATGGCAGGGGTAAGTAAAACTTTCCCACCACAAAAGCAAGTTTTAAAAAACATTTACCTTTCCTTTTACTATGGAGCTAAAATTGGTGTTTTAGGTTTAAATGGTTCCGGTAAATCAAGTTTATTAAAGATTATTGCGGGCATTGATAAAAGTTTTCAAGGTGAGGTGGTATTCGATAAAGATTACAAAATTGGATTTTTAGAGCAAGAACCAAATTTAGACGAAACTAAAACTGTAGTAGAATGTGTGAAAGAAGGCGTAAAACACATTACAGATTTATTAGAAGAATTTGAAAACATAAATAATAGTTTAGCTGATCCAAATTTGGATGGTGATGCCATGATGAAAATTTTGGACCGACAAGCAGTGGTAATGGAATTATTAGACCAAAACGATGCTTGGGAATTGGACAATAAATTAGAACAAGCAATGGATGCATTGCGTTGCCCTGAGCCAGACCAAATGGTAAAAGTTTTATCGGGTGGTGAACGCAGACGTGTAGCTTTGTGCCGTTTATTATTAAGTAATCCTGATATTTTATTGTTAGATGAACCTACCAATCACTTAGATGCAGAAAGTGTAGATTGGCTAGAACAATATTTGAAATCTTTCCCTGGAACTGTTATAGCTGTTACCCATGATAGGTATTTTTTAGATAATGTAGCAGGCTGGATTTTAGAATTGGATCGTGGCGAAGGAATTCCTTGGAAAGGAAATTACAGTAGTTGGTTAGAACAAAAAGCAAACCGATTAAAAGCGGAAGAAAAAGCGGAAGGCAAACGTGCTAAAGCTTTAGAACGTGAATTAGATTGGGTTCGCCAAGGCGCAAAAGGTAGACAAACTAAGCAAAAAGCTCGTTTGAATGCTTATGACAGAATGATGAGTGAAGACCAAAAAGAAAAAGAACAAACTTTGGAATTATTTATTCCACCAGGCCCACGTTTGGGCGATGTGGTAATAGAAGCGCAAGGAGTAAGTAAGTCCTATGGCAATAAATTATTATACGAAAACTTAAACTTTAGTTTACCAAAAGGAGGAATTGTTGGAATTATTGGGCCAAATGGTGTGGGTAAAACTACCCTATTCAGAATGATGATGGGCTTAGAACAACCCGATAGCGGAACTTTTAGAGTAGGTGAAACTGTTAAAACTGCTTATGTAGATCAAAGTCATAAAGATTTACTCCCTGATAAAACGGTTTATGAAGTAATAAGTGGAGGAACCGATACTATTATGGTTGGAACCCAACAATTAAATGCTAGAGCTTATGTTTCTAAATTTAATTTTGGTGGAAGCGACCAAGGTAAAAAAGTAAGTGTACTTTCAGGTGGGGAAAGAAATCGTGTGCATTTGGCCATCACTTTAAAAGAAGGTGGAAACGTGCTTTTATTAGATGAACCAACCAATGATATTGACGTAAATACTTTGCGTGCATTGGAAGAAGCCATTGAAAACTTTGCAGGTTGTGCCGTTGTTATTTCCCACGACAGGTGGTTTATTAATCGCATTGCAACGCATATATTAGCTTTTGAAGGAAACTCACAAGTGTATTTCTTTGAAGGCGATTACAGTGCATACGAAGAAAATAAAAAACAACGCTTAGGTGATTCTGCTCCGCATAGAGTAAGGTTTAAAAATATAAATTAGTTTTGTTCACTAAAGTCAAACGGTAATAGATTTTGTTAGAGAATTAAAACAGAACTTAGGCATCAATTGCCGTTGCTTTCAAGCAACGAATATAAAAACCGAATAATTTTTTTAAAAGCTCCGCAATATTGTGGAGCTTTTTGCGTTTATTATCATTCTGATTGTACCATTTTTTTATGAAATTATTTTAAACAAAAACGCCAAAATCAGTAATGATTTTGGCGTTTTTGTTTGCATTTTAGGAATGCAATATTATTAATAAATATTTGGCGTTTTACTTTAAAAATTTTGCTATTTCATCACTCAAAGGTTCGGTTCCGCTAGGAAAATACTCAACAAAATTTCCATTTTCATCTATTAAAAACTTGCCAAAATTCCATTTAACAGTTACATCTTTTACCCCATTATTTTCTTTATTGGTTAACCATTGGTAAACTGAATGTTGGTCTTTTCCTTTTACATCTATTTTTTCAGTTAAAGGAAAGGTAACGCCATAGTTTTTTTTGCAAAATGTTGCTATTTCATCAGCGGTACCTGACTCTTGATATAAAAACTGATTACAAGGAAATCCAATTATTACAAGTTTTTCTTTATTGGCTTCATATAGTTTTTCTAGACCTTCGTATTGAGGTGTATAGCCACATTTGCTAGCTACATTTACCAATAAAACTTTTTTGCCTTTAAATTGGCTAAAATCAATATTCGATTTTCCATCCAATGATTTGATCGATAAATCGTAAAAACCTTTTCCTTTTACTGTGTTTTCAGCTTTGCGGTTTTTAAAACTGTATAATACAAATGCGCCAATTGACAGTGCTGATAAAGTGATGATGATTGTTTTCATTTTCATTATTTAATAGATTTATAAAGCTAAAATAGTTTCTTTTATTTCTTCCATTTGCCACTGTGGCGTACTAGTAGCACCACAAATACCAATGTTCTCGTTTTCATTGAACCATTCTTTTTTTAGTTCATTTTTATTACTAACAAAATAAGTGTTTGGATTGTTTTCCTTACAAACATCAAAAAGCACTTTCCCATTTGAAGATTTTAAGCCAGCAACAAAAATTACTTTATCAAACTTTTTTACAAAAGTTGGTAATTGTAAATCACGGTTACTAACTTGGCGGCAAAGCGTGTCATTAAAATCAACTTCAATTCCTTTTTCTTCCAATGTTGATTTTAGTTTATATAAATTTTTTGTGCGTTTAGTGGTTTGACTAAATAATTGTAATTTTTTTGGTAAATCGTATTTTTCTAACTCATCAAATGACTCAATAACAATGGCGTCTCCATTGGTTTGGCCAACTAAACCTTTAACTTCAGCATGGCCATGTTTTCCATATATTAGAATTTGTTCTTGGTCATTATAAGCTTCACGAACTCTGTTTTGTAATTTTAAAACCACAGGACAACTTGCGTCAACAAGTTCAATATTATTTTCCATGGCTAACTTATAAGTTTCTGGAGGTTCTCCATGAGCTCTAATTAAAACTTTTTCGTTTTTAATATTTTTCAGCTGTTCATGGTCAATTATTTGTAATCCTTTTGCTTTTAATCGGCTCACTTCTTCATCGTTATGAACAATGTCGCCAAGGCAATATAATTTACCTTCGTCTTTTAAAATATCTTCGGCCATAGAAATGGCAAAAACCACCCCAAAACAAAATCCTGAATTATCGTCTATTTCTATATTTACTTTCATAAAACTTTACAATAATAAACTTTTATAGTACTATTTAGTTTTAATATTCAAG
>CAIUQQ010000319.1 GCA_903901345.1 uncultured Bacteroidota bacterium
AAACTTTAAAGCATTTAATATTTGCTCTTGTTTGCTGTATATACTTTCTCTTTGAGTATTCAATTGTGTTAGTTGTAACTTTATTTTATTTACATCGGTTCCTTTTGCTAAAAGCTGCTCTTTTAACAATTGAATATTTTTTAAAAGTTTGTTTGAATTCACCAAATTACCATCTATAAATTCCAATTGATGCTTTAAAATTTGAGCATTATAGTAAAGATTAGAAATATCGAAAAACAATTGTTCTTCTGTTTTCCAATATTGTAAATTGCTTAATTCCGATGCTATTTTCGATGTTTGTATTGCTCCATAAACTTGCGAATTATATAAAGGCATTGTTAATGTTAAGTTTGCATTTATATTATGCGGAACACCAAATTGTGCTTCTTTAAATTTACCTTCTGGGCCACCAAATATGGAAAGAGGCATTAATTGATAAGGTAAATTTGTAAAATATTTGTAGTCAGCATTTGCATTTATTTTAGGTAATAAATTTGCTTTAGCTTCTTTGTTTTTCTGCTGGCCTATGGCAATATTATTTCTACTTATTTTTAAGTTTTTATTATAAACTTGAGCCGAATCTATGCATTGTTTTAAAGTAAAAACTTGTGCGTTTGCAGCGGTTAATCCTATTGCTAAAAGCAATGTAATTAATTTGTGTTTGTGAATGTTTACTAACTTCATAGTTAAATTTTTTTATAATTTGAAATTTTAATATAAGATATAAATGTAAAAAGGATGCTTAAACATATTCTAAAAATCATTGCTCCAATTGTTTTAATTTCATATATTCCTCCTGTGTATGCATATATCAGTAAACTAATAAAACCAATTATAAGAATTAAAGAAGAGGTAGCTAAAAGTTTTGTTGTCCAAATTTTTTCTGTAAATAATCCATATGCTGAAAATAAATAAGTAATGCCTACAACAAAATTTGCGATCACAACAAACATTACATAATTGCCTTCTTTTTCACGTATATTGAACAAATCAAATATAACTGAAGTGCTCATAAATAAGGTTAAAAACGCAAATATTGTAATTATAACTGCAGTTATTTTTAAAATATAATACTTCATTTTTTTTTTTTGATTATTTATTTATTTGTTTCAACCATTTTAAAAATTCCATCTAAAACTTTTCTACCATCTTTTACTAAATCAGATTGATGACCTGTAAGCTTCCATTTAAGCACTGTAATCCTCATTCCTCCCATAATTATTATTGTTAAAGTTGAAATACCAACAATTTTACTTATTGAACCATCTTCTTGTCCTTTCTTTACAATTTTTTCAATATGGCTTTGCATCATTTCCATCATAGCTGAAACTGTTTCCGATAATTCCTTATTAAATTGGAATATGCTTTCAGAAAAAATAACTGTTACAATAGATGGGTTTTTTACAAATGTTTTTAATTGTGAATCAAATATATCAATAAGCAATTCTGATGCTTTTCGGTCTGTATTATTTAATATTTTCGATAAACGAGTTTTTAGCTCTTCAATAAAATAATTTAATAAACTTAACATTATTTCATTTTTACTTTTAAAATGTCGGTACAATGCGGCTTCTGATAAGTTGATATCGGCTGCTAAATTTTTTATTGTTAATTCTTGTATACCAAATTTATCTATTCTATGCGTTGCCGCTTCCATTATTTCAATTTGGCGCTCTGTAAAATTATTGGTTGACATGTTTTTTTTGGTTTGTTAGTTAGTATTCACTCACAAAGATGAATTGTTTAATTACTAAAACAAGAATAAAAAAACCAATTTATTAATTGTTGTTGATTATTAGTATTTTAAAATAAAATATAAAAATTAAAACCAAATAGTAATTATTATTTTCAAAACCGAAAATAAATTTATTTTTAAACAAAAAAAGCTTCTTGATTACTCAAGAAGCTTTTATAAAATGGGGTGGAATATGGGGCTCGAACCCACGAC
>CAIUQQ010000320.1 GCA_903901345.1 uncultured Bacteroidota bacterium
CCAAAATCCTCTTTATTCAATATTTTCAATAGCATAGGGCTACACCCCATGCTGTTATATTTCGCCCTTTCAGGGCTTTTAACATTCTTTATTGTCCATGGTTGGTGTCCTCACCAATCCATTCAAAATTTGTTATTTAATATTAGATTTCCATTTTCAAATTTCATTTTCGAATTTCGATATTTGAATTTCGCATTCCGCATTCCGAATTTCGCATTTCTTTTACTCCCATTCAATAGTAGCAGGCGGTTTGCTGCTAATATCATAAACCACACGGTTTATTCCTTTTACTTCATTGATAATGCGGTTTGATACATGCGCCAAAAACTCATGTGGCAAATGACAAAAATCGGCTGTCATGCCATCTACCGAAGTTACAGCACGTAAGCAAACTGCATTTTCATAAGTACGCTCATCGCCCATAACGCCAACCGACTGCACTGGCAAATAAATTACGCCTGCTTGCCAAACGTTTTTATATTGGTCTTTGCTTTTAAGTTCACTGATAAATATATGGTCTGCTTCTTGTAAAATAGCTACTTTTTCAGGTGTAATATCACCCAAAATTCTAATTGCTAATCCCGGACCAGGAAATGGATGACGGTTTAATATTACATCGGCAATGCCTAATTCCTTACCCACTTTTCTTACTTCATCTTTGAATAGCGTGCGCAATGGTTCTACTACTTTCAAATCCATATTATCGGGTAATCCACCTACGTTATGGTGCGATTTTATAGTAGCAGATGGGCCTTTTACACTTACACTTTCTATTACATCCGGATATATAGTTCCTTGCGCTAACCATTTTACTCCTGCTATTTTCTTTGCTTCATCGTCAAAAACTTCAATGAAAACACGCCCAATCGTTTTACGTTTTAATTCCGGATCCGAAATTCCTTTTAACTCACTTATAAATCTTTCGCCAGCATCTACACCAATTACATTTAAACCCATGCCTTTGTAGGCGTCTAACACTTGTTGGTATTCATCTTTGCGCAGCAATCCGTTATTAATAAAAATTCCGGTTAAGTTATCGCCAATGCTGTGTTTTAACAAAATTGCGGCTACGCTGCTATCCACTCCGCCACTTAGGCCAAGTATTACTTTATCGTTACCTATTTTTTCTTTTAATTCCTTAGTAATGTTTTCTATAAAATGAACGGGCGTCCAATCCTGACTCATCTTTGCCACATGTTTCACAAAGTTTTCTAACATCAAAGCACCTTCTGGACTATGAGTTACCTCTGGGTGAAACTGAATAGCATAAGTTGGTTCACCGTTTATTTTATAAGCAGCTACTTTTACCGATTCCGTACTTGCTATAATGCTAAAGTTTTCAGGAATGCTTTGAATGGTATCACCATGACTCATCCATACTTGTGAGTCTTTGCTAACACCGGTAAACAATATATCATCGGCTATATAACTTAAGTTAGCCCTGCCATATTCCCTAATTTTTGAGGGAACCACAAAACCACCATTTTGATGTGCCATTAACTGCGCACCATAACAAACTCCTAATATGGGTAATTTTCCCCTCCAAGCTGTTAAATCTACATTGGGAAGCAAGCCATCGTTCACCGAAAACGGACTACCACTCAGTATAATTGCTTTGGTGGCGGCATCTATTTCAGGTAAATGGGTGCAAGGGTGAATTTCTGAATATACATTTAACTCACGTAACCTGCGGGCTATTAACTGGGTATATTGACTTCCAAAATCTATAATTAATATTTTTTCTTCCATGATATTTTTAGAGCCGCGAAGATGCTATTATTATTTGAAAATTGAAAACTTAATCACTGAATTTTGAATTTTGGATTTTGAATTTATATGTCATGGTGAGCCTGCCGAATCCAGACACTTATTTGTTAAAGTATAAAGTATGAAGTATGAAATATGAATGAAGAAAAAACACCAGCTAGCAGCCAGCAGCAAAAATTACAAAACTTCCTTAACTTCTAACAATACTTCCGTATGATGATGTCCGGTATGAGCATTGATAAACATACCTTTCAACTTAACTTTTTTGTTTTCCATTTGCTTTAAAGCAATATTAGCACCAGGTATTAACTGCACTTTTTTTATCCCTATTTCAGTGTGATGACCTTCACCATCTTTATTTGTTGCCACGTTATTTATTACATCAATGGTACCATCTAAAACCAATACATAAACATACTCCTTTTTATCCGTTGCAGGACTTTCGCCATAATTAGGTGCACCATAATACATTTCTGTAATTAGCTTGCCACTTAGCTTAACCACATTGGGTTCAAACAAATACTGATTAACCTTTAGTTTTATAGGTATAACCTCACTGTAGCTTGATTCTTGCTGTTTAGCTACTTCTGAATCCTGTGTGTTTTTACTACCATTATTACTGCAAGCCACCAGTGCCAATAATGCTATGATTACAAATGCTTTTATGTTAAATACTTTCATCTGTTTTGCTATTATTTATTATTGATTACAAAAAAAATACCGGAATGATATTTCGTAAAATTCCATTTACAATTATCATTCCGAGATTTAAACGCCAATATTTTCAATGGGAGAGTGGGGTAGTGGAAATATGTTTTTTAAATTCCATTTGTCCCAAATTTTTGCAACAGCTCACTACCTCTGCCCTCAACTTTGTTTTTAATACACTCCAATGTTTTCGTGCTCCAGCACTATCTGTTAATACCTCCATCATATTTACTATCGAAAAATACCAATTTCTTCCTCCTTATTCCATGAAGAACTTATATTTTTCTTACCAAACAATTTTATATGTTTCATTAGTTTATTCAAAAACTAAGTTACAATCATACAAAGGTCGTGTTATAAATTTAGCTATTTTTTTGGGAGCTATTTCCCGCTATTCGCCATAGTTGCTCCATTGCATTGCGCAAGCTATTTGCGGCTATCGGGGCTAGGAATTTCTTAATGCAAAAATTTCATCCAAATGATATTGTAGAAAGGTTTTATTAGGTAAGAATCGTTCTGGGCTTTGAATTTTTGTATTTTCAATGGGAGAGAAGTGCATTTTATAATACTCTTTATTTTCGTTACGTTTCAAATCATTTGAAATTACAATAATATGGCTTTCATTTATGCCAATCAAACCTTTGTCAAATGCTTTATCATATAAAGCCGAAAGGCAAATTCCATTTTCTGGATTTAGTCTTTCTTGTTCATTTTTTGACCAAGGAATTATATGGCTTGCAAACAATAATTCTGGAATATCAATTCCTGTAACTGCACATTTTGATTTATAATTTGCTAAAACCAATTCTCTGAAAAAGTTTTGATTCACTCTTGTTTTTACTTCTCTTAATTTCACTTCACCTTTTAAATCTCTAATATCATCTAACACAGAATAAAATTTAGATTCAATAGTTAAGTTTTCTTTTTCAGCCAAAATCCTTTCACTCTCAAAAATTAGAGTTTCTTTATTTTCGAAGAATTCATCCCAAATTGGCTGACATTGCTTAATGCCACCAATCATACCTTTAACGCCTCTTGCTTTATGATATGGGTCGCAAGCTGCATAATTTGTTAAACGAATAGCAATAGAACTTGGTGTTCTGCCAATTAAATTTGCAAACTGAATAACTTCCTTGTTAGTGCTAGTCATTTTACCAAATGGCAGTTTCAAATAAAAATTGAAAGCTAATATCAACTCTTCCCGAGTCCAAAGGTTACGTGTTGCCATTATGGTTGTTTTTTATAATTTATTTAAAACTTCTTTTTGAGTTATTTACTTATAGTTTCAAACATATTTGGTCTCCAACATATTTATTGTTAAGCCAAAAACAATGCTTTATTTGTTTTCTAATTTTTTTTTGAATTCAAAGGATTTGTATTAACTGTAATATTTTAACGTATGGACGAAAGAAAGAAAAAAAAATATTTATTGTGAGTTAAATTAGTAAAACTAATTTATTTATTTTTTCCTGTTTCTTAGTTTTAAACTAATATCTATATCTAATACTGGCCCCCCTTCATAAAGATTATTAATGAATAA
Source organism: uncultured Bacteroidota bacterium (assembly GCA_903901345.1). GTDB lineage: Bacteria > Bacteroidota > Bacteroidia > UKL13-3 > UKL13-3 > JAAFJM01. The sequence goes on from CAIUQQ010000320.1 coordinate 4,016, forward strand.
TTTTGAACCAGTAGCAATTAATATTCGTTCTATGAGTAAACGAGTATGATCAGATGTTTCAGGAGGTAATTGAATAACACAAAACTCCGTCCATTCATCAAAAGAGTGATGTTTTTGTGAAAGTGGATACCTTTTTGATAAAGAAACTTTTGTTTCACCAAAGTATACTTCTTTTGACTCACGATTTAAAAGAATGTATATATTATTTTCATTTAACTCGTTACCAATTTCTGAACGGGGTTTCCAAGAAGTAATTTGTATTCTTCTCAACATTTCTTCTTCGGAACTCAATAAATAATCAGCAATCAAATAAGAGCTAAGCTCTTTGAATACTTTTGGGAAACCTTGAGATTCATCTCTTACTCTAAAAAATTCTTTAACGGTAACTATTGGAATACCATTTTCCCATACGATTTTAACCTGTACTTGTTCCTTAAAACCACCAATATCAAATTCGGTAAATTTTAATTCTTTATAATGTTCATCACCTATATGAAACTCTAAAGATCTTACAAAACTTTTGGGATAGTCTTTGGCCAATTGAATAGCAAAAGCATTGTCCCATTTGAGTCTATAACTACTTTCTTGATTTCTTTTTTTTATAAATGACAAATAAAGTTTAGCTTTAAAAACAAAGATTTGTCTACCTAATTCTTTTGGGGATTCATATTTAATATCCACTTCCCAAAGTCTGTTACTTGAATTATGATTTTTTAAAATATCATTACCCCACATCCTAGCATAATAAGATGGAATAGTTATTGTTAAATCATTAATGAACATTGATTTATGTATATCTAATGGAAAAAAATCTGAAGATAACCTAATTGGTTGAACTCTGTCGGTGCGTTTATCCATTTTTTATTTGTTTATATAATTCAAAACCTATTTTTTCAATTACTCCAACTACTAAAGCATTGCCCATAAAGAAAGCACGTTTTGTGTCTGTTATACTATTTAAAAATGTATGATTATCTGGAAACATATTTAGCCTTTCAAGTTCAACCGGTGAAAGTCGCCTAAAGCCTTTAGGCGTTTGAATAACATGTTTAAATCTTGATGCAGATTTTCCTCCTTCTCCTGTAATTATAGTTCTGGATGGTTTGTCTAACGGATCAGGAAAAATCATTCCACCTTCACTATAGTTGTATTCAAAACCTTGTGCATTGGTTCGCATTTCTTTCTTTGGCCCTTTTAAATACTTCCATTTATCAAGATCGTTTTTATCAATATAAAACTCCTCTGTTACTTCTCCGTTTTGAATAAGGTCTTTTAATATTGTAAAATTTCCTTCATAATTTGGTTTTGTTTTTCTTGTTGTTATCAAACCATTAATCATTATTCCTGTGTTTTCAAAAAGTCCAGTAGTGCCATTTTTATTGAAATTTTCTGATATAGAAACAATGTCGCCCTTGAGTTTGAATTCTGTTGAAAACAAAGCATTGTCTGATGTCACAGGAAATGCTTTTGCTAAAGTACCTTCTTCTAAAATCCATTCTGTTGGCGAAACTTCTTTTATATTTTCATATACAGAAGTTCCATTTAAATAAGCAAGAATAAATATTCTTCTTCTTCTTTGTGGCATACCAAATTCTGCCGCATTTATTATTCGCCATTCAACGGCATAACCTAACTCATTTAAGCTTTGTAAAATAATTGCAAAATCTCGTCCTCTTTGTCCAGAAGGAGAAATAAGTAGTCTATCTACATTTTCAAGAAATAAATACTTTGGCTTTTTCTTTTTCTCTGAAAGTATTCTATGGATACTCCACCATAAAACACCTTTCTTCCCAATAAGTCCTTTTGAGTTTTTTAAAGTTGTAGCTACCGAATAATCTTGACAAGGAAAACCGCCTACAAGAATATCATGGTCAGGAATATTTGAAACTTCTACAGATGAAATGTCTTCATTACAATGACCATTTTTCCCAAAACGATTTTCATAAACTAAAGATGCATGTTGAATTTTTGTAGAGGGTTCCCATTGGTTGCTCCATAAAACTTCGTAAGGACTTTCAAATTCTGATTTATAATTTGATGAAGCAGATTTACCATTCCATCCTTCTAATCCTAAACGAAAACCTCCAACACCTGCAAATAATTCAACAACCTTAATTTTATGATTCATTTATCCAAAAACCTCACTGTTAAAAAATGAAACAAAAGATTGGTTCATTGCAATCAATATTTTTTGAAGACTGATGATGGTAATATTGCGTTTACCGTTTTCTACTTCACTAATGTAGGTAGTATCTAAATCAGCTTTCTCCGCAAGTTTTTCTTGAGTTAATTTCAACTCTTTTCTAATACTTTTTATCCTAATTCCTACTTTTTCAGAAATTTCCATGTGGTAAACTTATAGTTTAAGCATACCTGAAAACATAGTCTAAAAGTGAATATTTAGTAAGGAACATAGACTATAGTATAAGTTATTAATTACTAGTAGAATGAAAATGAGGGAACAAAGAAATTATGCTTAATGTTGATAATTTGTTGTTTTTTAGCAGGCAAGCAAAACCAACAATGGACAATAAAAAATGATTGCAAGCGAGGACGACTGTAATGGCATAAATGCTCGTTATATGTCGGAACGAGCGGACGTTCGCACCAGCAATGGCAAATAAAAAATCTGCGGATATTAGCTCCCGAATAATCGGGATGCGGGAGAACAAAAAACACAACTCAGCTATTTACCGATGGCTATCAGTACTCACCTGAGAGGCTAATTTGGATAATAGTACCCAAAAATGGATTAATTAGTTATGCTGTTTATTTAACACACAAACACAAGTTTTTTAAACAAAAAAAGCCCATATAAATATGAGCTTTTCTGTTTAGAAAATTAAAACTAACTATTCAAAAATATTATACCTAACACCAGCGTTTAAAGAAACGTGAAAAGGAATAGGATTTTCAAATGTACTTGTAGATGCACTATTAGAAGAGGTATTATTTGCAGGAATTCCCATTTTAGCATCAATAAATACATTGATTCTATCAAAGTTTAAGTTTGAACCAATACCCAAATCAATGATTGGACCAGTTACTGATTTATCACTTACATTACCATTCACATCATATAAATTATAATCAAATTCACTGAATGATTTTGTAACAGTTGCATGCGTAAGTCCTGCACCTACTATTGCGTGCATTGAAAATGGATCTGAATTTTCGTGAACAAAAGTGTAATAATAATCGGCCGAAATATTAAACATAGTGTATTTGTCAGTTCTTGTTACTTCTATGCTTTGAGGCGAAGTAGTTCCATCAATTGCATTAGCAGTCATTTTGTTTAAAATTTCAAAAGGCAAATGGTAGTTAAAACCTACTACAATTGCAGATTTTTCGTCTAATACATAATTCCCTCTAATGTTAATATTGATTGGCTTGGAAACAGAAGAGTAATAATAAGCACCAACACCTATTCCAATACTTAAGTTCTCTCTTTCGAATTGTTGTGCCTGTAATTTAAAAATTCCTACTGTTAAAAGTAAGCTCATTAATAATGTAGTTTTTTTCATATTTTTTAGTTGATTAACAATACGAATAAAACAAATAAAAGCAGATTTGAATGCTTTGAATTGTAAAATTAATATGGTGTATTTTATTTAGAAAAATTTGTTTTGAAATTCAACCAATTAAATATTTACTTGTTAAATTAAAAACAAAAGTCATATTTTGGACATATTTTAATTTAAATAAATAGACCTCATAACGCAATAAAACAAAGCCGTTGAGGATATATTATCAATATTAATTATACATATAATTGTAGTAAATCTTTATTCGGTCAATGTGCTGGCAAAATTGTTGTTGGTGCCGCTGCGCTAAAACACCAAACAACGGGCCAGTGGAGATGTTGCTTTGAACACATCACAGACGTGCACTAGCTTTGCCTTTCTATTTTGTTGGGCAGACACATAGGTCTGCGCCCTACGTGGAATTATTTAACATTCAAA
>CAIUQQ010000321.1 GCA_903901345.1 uncultured Bacteroidota bacterium
CCTAATAATTTTTTGAATTTAAAATGAATTTCAGTGTTCTCATAAATTCCACCAAAATTTTCTGCACCTGGCCCAAAAGCAAACACAGGAACCATAATTCCTGAATGTCCACCAGTAGAATAATTCGCTATAAATTTTTTCTTGTTTTCTTTATTTGGATGCAATGAAAGACCACCTGTTTCATGATCTGCCGTAACTACTACCAACACGTCACCTTGCTTTTCGGCATAATCCAAAACTGCATTCATGGTTTCGTTCAAGTCATACAATTCAGTTTTCATGTATTCGTAGTTATTTTCGTGTCCACCCCAATCAATTTGACTACCTTCAATCATGAGCATGTAACCATTTTTGTTATTATTTAATTGCGAAATAGCACTTAAAGAAGCTTGTTTTAAAAAGTCATTTCTGCCATCTAATTTACGTTTCATGCCATCAAAAGCCAAAGTATAAACTTGTTTATTGGCTAGGAGTGGGGTAAAATTATTGGAAGTATCTGTTTTTACCATAAAGCCATTGCGTTGCAATAAAGCAGTTAAATCCATGCTATCTTTACGGTATTTAATAAACTTAGTTCCACCCCCAATAGCGATGTCACAATTGCCTTGCAATAAAAAATTGGCAATGTCATCTTCACTTTTTCGTGATGAAACATGCGCAAAAAAACAAGCAGGAGTAGCGTGAGTAATTGACGAAGTTACCACCACACCAGTAGCCATGTTTTTCTTTTTCATCATTTCAAATAAACTTGGATAAGCCATTGAATCAACACTCACACTAATAGCTCCGTTAAAAGTTTTTTTGCCAATGGCAAATACAGTTGCGCCAGCACCACTATCGGTTACATAATTATCTGCAGAAGAAGTTTTGCTCATGCCAATTACGTTAAAACGTTCAAAAGCGTTTCTTTCATTGGTTTCACTCATGGCGCCACTAATTTGCGCCAAACCCATTCCATCGCCAATAATGAAAATTACCTTCTTTGCTTTTTTAGTTTTTGACTTATTGGTAAATGAATAAGCGCTAACTATAGCAAGCAATACCAACAGCATTGCTCCAAATCTGAATACATTTTTTTTCAATTGTTTAAAAAATTTATGGGTTCAAATATAATAGCCTAAATCAATTCCTTATTCTTGCAGTGTAAATTAATTATTAATTATGGCAATTAAACTATTTGTAACAGGCGGAACATTTGATAAAGAATACAATGAATTAAACGGACAATTATTCTTTAAAGATTCACATATCAATGAAATTCTAAAATTGGGCCGCAGCCGATTAGAATTAAGTGTAAGAACTTTGATGCTAATTGATAGTTTAGACATGACTGATGCTGACAGAGCTATTATTTTAGAAAATTGCCTCCAATGCGAAGAAGATAAAATTGTTATTACCCACGGAACTGATACTATGACTGAAACTGCCACTTATTTATCGAATAAAATACCAGGAAAAACGGTGGTGATAACCGGAGCTATGATTCCTTACAAATTTGGCTCTAGCGATGGATTATTTAACATGGGAAGTGCATTGGCTTTTGTACAAAGCTTACCAGATGGAATTTACATTGCCATGAACGGCCGTTACTACGATTGGAACAACTGCAAAAAGAACAAACAAACCGGTTTTTTTGAGGAGTTGGGGTAGGGTAAGGTTGAATAACTAATACTTTTATACTTATGAAGGAATGTTTTCTAACAAAGCAGCTAATTCATTATCTGAAAGGTTGTCTTTTTCAGATTTATCATAAATAGAAAGTAAATAAACTGTTTGTTCTGAAATAATGAAATTGGTAATTATTCTTGCTCCACCTGATTTACCTTTACCTTTGGAGGCAATAGAAATTCGAATTTTATGACAGTTTTTTCCAATAGGAGTGCCTTGCGCTGGATTTTGTTTTAGCACTTGAACTAATTGTAAAAGTTCTCTTTTCAAGGAAGTATATTTTTTAATTAATTTTTTTGCTTGTTTTTCAAAAACAGCAATAGTTTTTACATTATAACTCATTTAAAAACTCTTCAGCATTCCTGGCTTTTTTCTTTCCAGTTCTGATTAATTTCATTTCATCAACAGCTTCTTTAATTTCAAATATTAATTGAGCTTTTGAATCAGAAACAGTTTTTGCCTTTACATACGAAATACTTCTTAAAACCTCAAGTAATGAAGTTGCTTTGTTGTCAGGAATATCTAATAAAATTTTCATATTACAAATATAGAAATTATTGAAACAAATGTATTGGTATTTTAAATAAAAATAGATTTATGTAATACAGTTGCCAGCAGCCATTCTAAAAATCATCCATCAAAAATCAATTTTTATTTTTATTTTGCGCCAAAGTAGAAAAGTATTAAATGAAGGTTTTTAAGTTTGGGGGAGCATCGGTAAAAGATGCAAATGCAGTAAAAAATGTAGCAAAAGTATTGGGTGGTTTTGCCAATGAAAACGTGTTGGTAGTTATATCGGCAATGGGAAAAACTACTAATTTATTAGAAAAATTATTAGATGCTTATTTCAATAGAACTGATGACAAACAATCTACTTTTGATGATGTAAAGCAATTTCATTATAACATAATCAATGAGCTTTTACCTCAAACTCAAAGTCATGCTTTTGATGAAATAGAAAATATTTTTATAGAATTAGAGTGCTTATTAGAAGCTGAACCTGACCATTCATACGATTATCATTACGACCAAATAGTAAGTTATGGAGAAATTTTGTCGACTAAAATAGTGAGTTCATATTTAAACGAAGCTGGTTTAAAGAACCGTTGGATGGATGCTCAAAATTTCATTAGCACCGATAATACTTACCGTGAAGGAAAAGTAAATTGGACTTTAACCAACGAAAAAATAGCCAAAACTTTAAAGCCAATTGTGCTTAAAAAGATGGTAATTACTCAAGGATTCATTGGTCGCAGTAATGCTAATGCTACAGTAACATTGGGCCGCGAAGGTTCTGATTACAGTGCAGCAATTTTTGCTTTTTGTTTGGATGCAGAAAGTGTAACCATTTGGAAAGACGTGGCAGGAGTAATGAATGCTGACCCAAAACGATTTGCGGAAGCAGTAAAAATTTCAGGATTGAGTTATAACAAAGCCATTGAAATGGCATTTTATGGTGCTACAGTTATTCACCCAAAAACCATTCAGCCATTGTTAAATAAAGAAATTCCTTTGTTTGTAAAATCGTTTATAAATCCAAACGATGAAGGAACAACAGTAGGGGTTTCCAAGGAAAAAGAAGACCAAATTTCAACCTATATTTTCAAGCAAAACCAAATGCTGATTTCTATTGCCAGCAAAGATTTTAGTTTTATAGTAGAGGAGAACTTAAGCAGTATATTTTCATTGTTTGCCAGGTATGGCGTAAAAATAAATGTAATGCAAAATTCTGCTATTAGTTTTACTGTTTGCGTTGATTATAATGAGAACAAATGCAATGATTTAATCATTGATTTAGAGCAAAATTATAAGGTAAGAACCAATAATGATTTGGAGCTTTTAACCATTAGTAATTATGAAACTGCACAAATTGATAAATTTACCGAAAACAAAAAAATACTAATGGAGCAGCGGAACAGGCGCTCATTACAATTAGTTTTAGCATAACAAACACAATGAAAAGTTAACAAGCTAAAAGCAACCTTTTTAAAAAATAGACTGACTTTTGCATATAAACTTTTTACAATTACTTTTGGCCACTGTTTTGTGAAACAAGAATTTAAAACAACAACATATAATTATGAAAAAATCACTTTTAATTTTATTATGCTTAATTACAGTAAGTAGTTGGGCTCAAAAAAGTCAGATAGAATCTGCTGCACTTTATTTTAACAACTTAGAAATAGAAGATGCAAAAAAATCGATAGATGCTGCATTTGAACATCCAGATACCAAAGACAACGTAAAAATGTTGTACTTCCGCGCTGCTATTTATGATACAATTTTTACCTCTGAAAAGTTTAAAAGTTTAGACATTGATGCGGCCGAAAAATGGGCTTTAGCAGCTAGAAGATGCATAGAATTAGATAAAAAAGAGCTTTATAAAGAAGTTATGGAGTACAATATAGTTAATGCTGCATTTGCTTGTAATACTGCTGCTTACGAAGCAAATAAAAGAGGCGATTATACTAAAACGCAATCATACTATCAATTGGTAATTGATTTATTACCTTACGATAAAAACGGTGACATGAAAACAAATAATTTAACAGAAAAATCAATTGTTTTCAATCAGTTTTATTTTTCAAATAAAGAAAAAAATAAAGTTGACCAAAAGAAATATTTGAAAAGATTAGTAGAATTAGATTACCAAGATCATTTGATTTACGCTTATTTAACAAATATATATTTAGAAGAAGGGGATACTGCTACTGCAATTACATATTTAGACAAAGGCCGTTCATTGTTTCCTGAAAAGAAAGATTTGATAGGAATTGAAATCAACTTATACATAACACAAGGTAAAATAGATTTATTATTACAAAAAGTAGAGGTTGCAAATGAGCAAAAACCTGATGATGCTGAATTAATTTATACCAGAGGTAATTTATACGACAACGCTGCTGGTGGATTCAATAAAGAGATAAAAGCAATAAGAGAAGAAGCCAATTCATTGACTAAAAAAGCAAAAGCTGAAAAGAATGCTGCTACAAAAAAGACATTAGAAGCTTCGGCAAAAGAAAAGTTAGCTAAAATAACTGATATAGCTAAAAAGGCGAATGAATATACTGCAAAAGCTGAAGCTGATTACTTTAAAGCCATAGATTTAAACCCAGAAATGATTGATGCTTACTATAATTTAGGTGCTTTAACAAATAATAAAACTGTAGAAATTGCCAATAAAATTAACAGTATTGATGTTAAAACACAGGGTGAATACGATAAAAAATTCAACGCTTTGAAGAAAGTTCAGGATAGTATTTTCAATGTAGCAATTTTACAGTTTTTAAAAGTGGAAGAATATGCGCAAATGAAACCTGAAAAAACTCCAGAAGAAAGAGCTTTAAAATATGCATATTTAAAAGATGCTTATTATAGTTTACAATTAATTTATGCTGGAATGAAAAACGAAAGTAAATCGATGGATTATAAAGCTAAGAAAGATGCTGCGGCTAAATCTGCAAAATAATTTTCACAAATATTTATCAATAGAAGAGAAGCCAATTAGTTTGTTCTAATTGGCTTTTTACTTGTATATTATTTAGATTGTTGAATTATCTACTTAACATAATGTTAATTATAAGAGATAAATATATAGTGTAATAGACATAATGAAATGCTATAAAAATCTC
>CAIUQQ010000322.1 GCA_903901345.1 uncultured Bacteroidota bacterium
CGTTTACTACAGTCATTTTAAATTCTTCACTGTAATAGGTTGGTTTTTTTCTTTCCATTTTGTCCTGATTTTAGTTGACTTATTAACATTTTTAGAGTCAACCTATTTCAGGACTATACATAATTTGCGGGTAAAGATTGCTTTACCGATGTATCGGGACTTTCAACTTAAAACTTTCAACCGCTGGCTATACTTCGACTTTGCTTAGTAACCGCGAACGGCTATTCTTCATTCTTCATTCATAATTCATAATTCATAATTCATAATTCATTGACAAAAATTTGCATAGTACGTAAAATAAACGTACGTTTGAAAAAAATATGACAACAAAAGAATTAAATATAAAAGACGCAAGATTTGATACTAGACTTTCTAAAGATCAAAAAGTTTTTTTTGAAAGAGCTGCTAGACTAGGTGGTTTCAGGAATTTTACAGATTTTGTGGTATTAGCTATTCAGGAAAAGGCTAAAGCTATAATAGCTGAAAAGGAACAAATAATTTCATCTGAAAAGGACAGTGAAATATTTTTTGAGGCTGTTTTAAATCCTCAAAAACCAAACAAAGCACTTGTTAAATCTGTTAAAGAGTTCAAATCTATTTTATCTTAATGAGTCAACTAACTGAATCATTAAATGTACTACATCAAAAATCTGATTTTTCATGTGGGAATGAGATGTTAGATACCTATTTACATAAACAGGCAAGTCAAGATGTAAAAAGGAAACTTGCGGTCTGTTTTGTTATTAATGAAAAAGATACAAACCAAATAAAAGGGTACTATACATTATCAAATAACAGTATTCCATTATCACATATTCCCAATAATTTACAAGGAAAACTACCTAGATCATATGAATCAATTCCAACCATATTAATGGGGCGATTAGCAGTTGATAATAGATTTAAAGGCCAAGGTATTGGGAAGTTAATTTTAGTAGATGCATTGAAAAGAAGTTGGGAAATAGCCAAAACTATTGGTTCATATGCTTTAGTTGTGGACCCAATAAATCAAGATGCGGAAAATTTTTATTTGAAATATGGATTTATAAAACTTCCTGATAGTGGAAAAATGTTTATTTCTATGAAAACAATTGATCAATTATTCAAATAAAAAATTTTGCCTATGGTCGGTGTTTTCACCGACCAATACAGTAACAGCGGTTGGTCAAAAGACACAACCGCAGGCAGTATATCCTTAGAGACGTTGCACGCAACGTTTTTTTTTGTATGGAGACGCAAAGCATTGGGTCTTTACTGGACGTACCGTTTGTACCTCTAGTCATTTCGAGCGGAGTCGAGAAAAATTACTGTCATTACACACAACTTCGGGTAGTATATCTGTAGAGACGTTGCACGCAACGTCTTTTTTTTGTTTTAACAAAATCCATACTAGCGGAAACCTATAAGGTTTTTAAAACCTTATAGGTTTTGTTTTCTCAACTATCCTTATAGTTAGCAAAGCACGCTAAAGATTTTAAATAATTGTAGTGTCTCAAACACGGTATAATCAAACGAGTCTGATTCCGATATCTATAGGACCCTTGGCTTTAGCTTAGCCTCAGACTATAAATAGTAAAGCAAATCATAATTCATTCAATATTCACGAAATTGATGTTGGTGACGCTGCGCTATAACACCAAAATC
>CAIUQQ010000323.1 GCA_903901345.1 uncultured Bacteroidota bacterium
ACTGGCTCGGTGTAATTCATTAAGTAAACAGTGCTATCAAACTCCATGGCAGGGGCAAATAATGGTGTAAGTAAGGTATCTACTAAAATAGTTATTTCATCTATTTCGGCTACACTTGGTGTAATTACCGATAGTAGGTATTTTGAACTTTTTACTGGTGCATCTACCGCTACAAAATAATTGTTCCAATTGGCTAATATACTAGTATCGCAATCAGTAATTCGGCTCCAACTAGTAGTAATTTCATTCGAATGTAAGTTTACATATTCGTTATACTGGGTAAACAAATTATCAAAGCAAGGGTCTATATTTCCCCAATTATCCAAACTATCCAAATGGTCTTTTAAAGGAGTATCGCTAGTTATGTAATTATCGAAATCTTCTAAAGCTTGTAAACTAGGGTCAGTAAATGAGGTTAAGTTTTGATAGTATGTTTTAAACCAACTCTTTTTAAAGAACAATTCTTTATACATGGTATTGGTAAATACATTGAATAAATTAACAGGGCAAGGCGTAGTAGCATTTTCAAAACTTTGGTCGTGCATAAAGTGGGTAAAATACCTAAAATAATTAGCCAAATTTCCTGTGTTGTACATATTGTAATACCTCATAAATTGGTAATTGTCGTAATAATACAACATACCTAAAAACAAGCTCATATCGTAAGGAAAACCAACCAATGTTTCAGTGCTGTGGGTACTGTCAAAACATAAAGTATCAGAGTATCCTGCATTGGCATATCGGTTGTATTTTATGTGTGCGGTATCGGTACTTGTGCAAGTTCCTTGTTTGGCTATTAACACATAAGTTACACTGTCTAATGGTGTACTTATTGGAGTTAAACTAGTAATAGAATCGAGCCAATAAGTAGGTTCCCAGTGGAAACTATCGGCTAAAGTAATATAACCTTTAAGCTTAACAGAAGTTGCTCCGCTTACTATTTGTGCGTAAGCAGTTGGGCGTTCTAGGGTAATACTTACACCTAAAGGAATTGTAATACTATCGTAAACCGATGTTGTACCACATGGATTACTAATTGTTAGCGATACTAAATAGGTTCGGCCTCCTTTAAAAAAGTAATCACCAAATCCAATAGTACTAGGCAATAATCCATAATAACTTTGGGTATATGTTTTGGCTAAAATACCTTTACTTAGTTTTATGCTGTTGGTATCGGGTTTTTCTGTTACCTCTATGGCGTATGTTACTGGTGTAGGATGATGGTCTACCAGATTAGCCGTAAATGTTCCTACTCCTTCACAGGCTGTAGCTGGAATAGCTATTTCTACATCGGGAGCAGTAGCAGAATAAATATAAGCAGTGGTATCATCAAATAATTCGCAATCGTTCCAAACCGAAATTGTTACTCGGTGCAAAGTACCTGGAGCAAAATAATAAGTCCAATCTTCGGGTGCGTTTCGTGGTTCTTTACATATTGGGTCAGGTGGAATTGTATCTTGAATTATGGTATCCATAATACAGGTGTCTTGCCAAGTAAAACCACCAAGTGGGCTGCTTACTGCAATACTATCCATTCTACAAACTTTTATTTGGTATCGTCCATCGTTAACTATTCTGTTTAACTTTATATGTAATGGTTCACCGGGACATAAAGTATCGTTTTTTGCTTGAAATACAGCCATTGGTTTTCCAAAACTGGTATAGCCCCACTCTTTGTTTACTATTGGGCAAGTGGTGTCTAACCCACAAATAGGATAAGTAAAAAATGGCAAAGAAGTGTCAGGTAAAATACTATCGGTTTGAAGAATTGATTTGATAACATAGTGTACTCCTTCGTTTGCTTTATCTAGTCCTGCTTGTGTAGGAATCAAAAACAAATTTCTATCAACAGTATCTCCCGCAGTTCGTCTATATTCTACATGTGCATCGGGTTCTATATGAATATATGCACCTGGTTCTGCTACTATTTCGCCCCAACCACTGTTACAAGTTCCACTATCGCCAATTTGTAAAAATGCACCTGCTTTTACTATTAAACTTCCGTTTCGTTTTACATAAATAGCACCTCCATTTTTTACATAAGTGTAACTGCCAGCACCTAATACCAAAGCACTTCCTGAGGTAATGGTAATGGAACTGTTATCGCTATATGCTGCCACCATAGAGTCAATTCCTTTACAAGAGTTACGTTCGTAAGCTTTGGTTTGGCAAGGACCTTCTATAATAATGGAATCAAGTGAATTAACATAAACACCTGAACAGAAATCGAGTTTTGAACTATTGGTTAGTTTTAACAAACCAACTGGTTGTTTTATGGCTAGCTTATGTCCCAAAGTATGTTTTACTCCATCTTCTATTTCTAAAGTGGTATCTATTCCTTTCCAAGTTGGAGGAAAATAACAGTTTATACAATTGAATTTTTCTTGTACAAAAAAAGTAGTTTCTTGTGTTGGAAGTGCTATGTGAATGGTATTGGTTAATGAATCGTACCTACTAGGAATGGTATCTTGTGAGCCTTTAATTAAAGCTAACATTTCAACTCCTCGCCCTACATCGGCTAAGTGAAATTTTACAGAATCGGCACTGTTTGGAGTAACTAATGGTTTGATACTACACAAATACATTTGCCTACCCGAAAATGAAATAGAAGCATCTACAGCTTTTGTAGATGAAATGATAATGGAATCTTTAAATTTTAAATAGGTGCCATTACTAAAACTAGCATGTTTTATATTGGTACTACTTACAGGGCAATACTTGTAACCATACCTACTTTCGCCATAAGTATGATTGATAATGAATGCTTTTTGAGCATTTAGTTTTAGTTTATAAGTAGTTTGTGAAGGTAAATTAAACGGATTGGTTACACTATCAGCTATGTTTCCATCCCAACGTGTAAAATGTAGGTGGGAAACGGTGTCGTTAATAATTTTGGGAATATTTGCTTTTCCAAATTTGGCTTGTATTGAAGTATCTACTCCATTTATAAACCTGATTGTTGTTGATACAAAATCTTTATCATCTATTTTGGTAACAACGGGTAATGAATCGCTACATCGTTGTGGAAGTAAGAATGATTGGAAAATGGTTTTAGATACAGGCTGATGGACGGTTAATTTGGTAATTTCATTGTTTGATATTCCACTTGCTGCTGTATTTGCTAAGCTTTCCCAGGATGCTTTACCTGATATGCCGCTTTGTAAAGTGGCTACATGGGCCGCTAAACTCCAGTTCCACGCATTGCATGGATAAGTCCACCTATGAATATTTCCTTCTTTCCTGTAAGTAAATTTTTTTCTGAAATCATCATATAAATATTGATTTCCATTTCCGTTTATATTAAGATTAATATATTGAAAAATACCGTCTTCTTCACCAATCCCATTAACATTTACGTAATCGTTAATAAAATAATAAAAATTATCGTCTTTATTTATTGCATTTACATTTCTTGTAATAGCAGAACCAAATAAAGTATGGTCTTCGTTTTTAAAATCAAAGGTTAAGTTAAACTGCTGTTGTTTGCTAAATTTACCTTCATCTATTATTGAGTATTTTGGATATTTGTAAAATCTGCCTTTTGCTGGGTTTCCATCATCTATTTCTATAGTATTGTGCATCCAATATTTATTGGTTAATTCATGATTTTCCCACTCAAAATATGGAGGGTCAATACTTAATGGAGTAGTTTCTCCAATTTGACTACTTGGAGCTATTGTTTTAGCATTAAACATAAAAGCTCCCAAATCCTCATCTTCATGTACATCTTCTTTAAATGAGGGTTTGTCAATAGCATAATCTTTTTCAGCTAACATTTGAAAAGTATGTGATGCATCTTTGGTTTCATTACGTAGTATTATGTTTCCTGATTTTTCATTGTAATAATAAGGGTCTTTTTTTTCTTCAATTATCGAACCCATTGCAAATAAAAAATCCCCACTTAAATCTTTTGCAAAAGTAGGAAGAAATTCTGTAGTGCTTTTGTAATCACCTCCTAAAACACCTATAAAATTACCTTGTTTTGGTTTTGAATTGTCATATCCAAAAATACCATTATCATTGTTTGTTATGTTTTGATACCATTCTAATAAGTTTTTGTATCTGTTTTGTGCTAAATAATTTTTAGGATTATATGTTGGCAAAAAATTGGCAGAGGCCCTTAGATATGGAAACCAAGTAGCCGATAAATCATTAAAATAACCAGTACCTTCAGCATAGCCAGACATTCCGTCAGGGCTTGATTGAGGTGTTTCTGAATATGGAAAAATATGATGACCTTTAAAGAAGTGATCTTCAATTCCATCTTCTCCTACATTAGTAAATCTATTTTTACCACCTGATGTACCATATGCTCTTTCGTACCAATTAATAGGACTATAGTTAGGAGCATATTCAACATCGGCATCACCACCAAAAAAATTCCAAATAGAACCCCAAACACCTACAAGAAAATTAGTTTCTGTTCCCGCTTCATTTAGCACTATAGCTGCTAAGCCAATTGCACTTAAACAAATTATACCGTGGTTCTTCTTCCAACCCCAGAAAGAGTTAACTATAGGGTCTGACTGAATATATAAATTTCTGGCAAACACTCTTAGCTTGTTTCTTGCAGTGCATTGTCCTCCATTTCTATCTTTATCATAATTTGGAATAGCATCTATTCCTTTTAACATATCGTAAGCTTGCAAATAAATTGTAAGTTCAGCAGCTTTTATTCTAACTTTACCACATCTTACCGAAGTGCCTAGGGAGTACCAAGCATCTGACTTATATTCTAATCCAAAATTACAGGTATTAACATTGGGGTTAAGGTTACGTAACCCTTGGTGTGAATTGGTAAAAAACACTTCCCTTTCAGTGGGTGTCATGCTATCAAAACGACCAACTCCATTTGTACCTATTGAGTATTTTAAACCAACCAAATAAACCACTGCATTATTTTTCACCCAAGCTGGGTGCAAGCATGTTTGTTCTTCTTCTAATTCACTACACTTATCAGGTTCAGAAATATTATGAACAGATTTGTAAATTTTTGCATACAAACTCGCATAATCATTTAGAAATATTTCTGCATCAACTGGTTGCCCTATTTTTATATTGTCTCTAATTTTTTGTAACGTTTTAATTATATCAAAATCATCACCCCTGACAAACATGGTGTATGGACTTCCGTATCGCATATTTGATTCTTTAACTCTTTTTCTAAGCAGTTCCTTTGGTGCGTCAGAAAAATCTGCATAATTGCATTGTGAATAAAGTAACCCTACATTAAAGGTTAACAAAATCAGTAATATTATTTTTTTCATTTAATTATTTTTTTGAATTTAGTTTCCATAATTTATTATATAAATCAATAAATTTGATAATACCTAATTGAGAATTAAACAATGCTGTTTTATTATAATTTATATAGTTTCCTTTATAGAAAATATTTGAAAGTAATACAGAATCATCTGGAATTTCTCTTGAATACAAAAACTCATATGAACTATTGGCAATTATATTTCCATTAGAATATAATGTAATGGTTGTAAGTGAAGGACTTTGTACTTTATTGTCCATATATGAACAATATTGAAAATTAGTAAGAAATTTATTTTCTCCAATAAAAATACATTTTAGATTCTCATAATTATAAATTGTACTTTTAGTACAATCATCATTTACTGATTTAATTATTTGGGTATAAATTGTTTTTTTACCCTGCCCTATTAAGGTTGCAGTATCTCCTTTGTCGCTAATAAAAACTAAGGTGTCTGTACCAGTGTATGGTATTTTAGCTTCGTTACTATCAGCAATATTGTAATTAATTATTACATCTTTTGAATCACTGCATTTGTTGTCTTTGGTGCAGCTTTGTAATAACATTACAAAGAGGATTGATAGGAGAAATAGTTTCATCTTTTGGGTTTGAAAATTTGTTTTCATTTGTTTATGATATTTAGTTTTATTTAGTCATTCAAAAGTGGTCTAAGTAATTCATATAAACAATACCTAGAGCTAGGTATTTATTGTTAAGATATTGGTAATGTTTTTTTGAGTAACCATAGCAGGAATACCACAATCTAATAATCCATAATGTGTATAATGGGTTCCTTCAGAATAAGGGCTGTATGTATTTTTCCATGTTTTGCTTGGTATAACTTTCATCTATGGCTGGAGCTTTACCATTGCTTTGTATTAGGTTGTTGTACCATTTATATATGTTATGATAATCTTCATCATGCCAAAAATTTCTTACATAATATGGATCAGGGTCTAATGTAAATGAATTGTAACCAACTACTTTATTAGCTGGTGCAAAGTTGTTTCTAGCTAAGAACATGGGTAACATGTTTTCGAAACCAAAACCGAAATAACCTGTGCCTTCAGCATAGCCATAAGTATTTCCAGGTTTACTCATTTTAGTTCCATAAATATAACCATCGTTCCACATTACTTTGTGAATATTATAAAAACCAGAGTTTGCCCAACGGCTTGGTCTTGATTCAAATAACCACAAATACGTACCATAATCATGAAAACAAATAGCTGCAGATGCCAAAGCAGCACCAACCACTAAATTATAATTATTATGGGCATATCTGTAAGTGCCATATTGAGCTCGCCTATGCAGCGGAACCACATAATAATCAATAATTCGTTCAGCTGCTTCATTTAATCTGGAACGAATAATATTATCGTTTGGTAAAGCAGGGTCAATGTTATAGCACCAACGCAACATATCCCAAGCTTGGCAAATCATTTCTAATTCTTTAGCACGCCAAACCATTTGTTGCCATTGTGAAAGTGCGGCTGTTGTGTTAGTTATTATATTAACTAATACATAGGATATTGGATCCAATGGAATCCAGCTAACATAATCGAATGCATTATTTAGGCCTTGTATTTTCACATCTTTCAGGTAACCTAATGCCCTATTTCTATATCCTTCTCTATCCGAATTACTTAGGCTTGCACCCAAATTGTTTAAGCCAACCAAATAAACAAATGCACTTGCTTTTGCTCTTGCTGCTGCGCTACAAAGCTTGCTGCCATCTAAAGGGTTAGGTATAATTACGCCATTACAGTTTTCAATGGTAGAGGTGCCTGCTAGTTCGAAAATACTTATATATAAAATAAGTTCTTTACTACCCGAAATTTTAATTTTATCTTGAATTCTCTGCATTTGAATTTGGGTAAAAGTAGAACCATCATAAGTTCTGTCGAACATAAAATAAGGACCTTCACTTCTTTGTCCATCTTCTTCATAATACCCCCATACTGGTTTAAACAAATCGGTAAAAAAATCCCATGCATCTTCGAACCAGTTGGCTGGTTTAGTGAAATTCTTTGCTTTTTTTACTTTTTTATTCTCAACTTTTTTTTCCATTTTATTTGCTGAACTCTCTATAGTAACTAAGTTATCTTCTTGAATTAAATTACTGTCTATTATTTCGTTACAATAATTACTATCAAATAAGCAATTCAAACTATCTGTATCAGCATATACACTACTTATTAGCGAATAAGTGATAATTAATATTATAATTTTTTTCATGTTATTATTTAATTAGTTCTAAAGAATATTTTGAAGTTTTTACTTTTAAAAGTCCAACATTGAGATTTATATATATTTCTTCAAAATTTGGATCTGGCAATGAATAAGAAGAGTCATAGGATGTATTTAATATGGTTATTTTTTTTGCTTTCAAATAGGAGTATAAATTATATGACTGATAAGTTTTATTATAATTATCGCCAATATAAAATTCAAATTGAGCCCTTGGTGAAGAATTTACTAATGATACATATTTAAATTCAAAAAAATCAGTATCACTAGCAGCCATTTTGAAGCTGTATTGTTGTAGTTTGTATGTTTTACAATTTCCTATATCGTTTCCTTTTTGCATCTCAATGGTTTCTTTTAATCCTTGGCTTTTAAATAGTAAAGTATCTTTTCCGTTTTTTAAAAATAATCTGGTACTGGTATCGGTGTATGGTATTATGTATGGTAAGTAGGTTTTATCTACATATAAGTTTTCGGTACTGTTATCACAATCTTCTTTTAAACAACTACTAAATAATGATAATGCAATAATTAGGTTTAATAATTTTGTTTTTGTTTTCATGGTTTTGTATTTAATTATTTAGTTTTATTAAGTCATTCAAAAGTGGTCTAAGTAATTCATTTATACAATACCCATTAGTAGGTATATTTTGTTAAATTACATGTTGTGTTTTTTTAAGCAAACCTTAGTAATATAATTTGCAAAAACAATAATACATATGTAGTATTTTTTATATGCAAACATTCACAATATAATTCAATAAAAATATCCCTAGAGGTAATGAATTTTAAAATTCACTACCTCTAGGGATATTCACTACCTTTTGTTTGTCAATTAGAAAGAAATAGTATTTTTTTTTTTAGAATGATATTATTCTTTCTTTTTTGAAATCAATAACAAAGCTTTTTGATATATGGTGAAATTGAGCTTAAAAGATTCAAAGAAACCGCCAAGGCAATGCCTTGGCGGAATTTTGTTTAATGAATCACACTCATACTCTTCGTTTGGCTTACTGTGCCATCTATAATAATGGAATAATAATAAATTCCATTGTTTAGTGTTGCTCCATCTATTTGTATTTTGTCTATTGGTTTATTAAGTTTTTGGGTAAATAATGTTTGACCTAATACATTGGTAATTCTTAATTCAGCATTGGTATAATTTTGCCAAATTTCATAATCAATAATGGTGGAGTTATTGAAAGGGTTTGGATAGTTAGAGAGGTTGACTGGTTGATAGGTTGATAAGTTAATAGGTTTTGATGTAGCTTGTTTTGAAACTTGTTCATTGGTTGGATTAGTTTCATAAAAAGCAGTTTGTTTTTTGGTGTATAATACTCCACCTAAATGCAATGAATCTATTCTTACTGTATCGCAATAAGTGAATGTGCTACAGAAATTACTTGCTATTAAACATACTACATAATTACTATCAAAAGCAGGGAAGGTGTGAATAGGATGTGTTTCAAAACTATGGGCACTTCCATCACCAAAGTTCCATTCATAATGTGTTGCAGTGCTTACTGGCTCGGTGTAATTCATTAAGTAAACAGTGCTATCAAACTCCATGGCAGGGGCAAATAATGGTGTAAGTAAGGTATCTACTAAAATAGTTATTTCATCTATTTCG
>CAIUQQ010000324.1 GCA_903901345.1 uncultured Bacteroidota bacterium
CTACTGCGAAAATTAATGTGTACTTTTTCATGTGTTTTTTTTCTTTCAATTTATATTTTAGTAAAATTTCTTTTATTCAAATATTATTCCATTTTTTAAAACATAAACGAAATGCTTTGTTAAATATTTGAAAATTAATTCTAAAAAAATGCTTAAAAAATGATGTCACAAAAAAGCCCCGAAATTTCGAGGCTTTTTGATGTAATAAATATTTGTAATTATTGATATAAATGTCTGATAAGAAAATTTCAATTTCGAGGCTTGTAATACTAGAAAATATGGGAGTTTAGTTTTCCTAAATGACCATTTTTATAGTGAGCATAACGATGAAATTGTACTTTTCTTGCAGACAATAATTAAGCTAATTTAGCTTTCAAATTATTGTCAATTGCATCTAAAAAATCTTGTGTGTTTAGGTAATGTTCGCCTAAAGTCACTTTATTTCCATGAATACAAACTGCTAAATCTTTGGTCATTTTACCGCTTTCTACTGTTTCAATACAAACAGCTTCTAACGCGTGACAGAAATTAATAAGCTCTTGGTTGTTGTCTAATTTACCTCTAAACTCCAATCCACGTGTCCAAGCAAAAATACTTGCAATTGGGTTAGTAGAAGTTGGTTTACCAGCTTGGTGATCGCGGTAATGGCGAGTAACAGTTCCGTGAGCGGCTTCTGCTTCCATTACTTTTCCATCAGGAGTAATTAACACCGAAGTCATTAAACCCAATGAACCAAAACCTTGCGCTACGGTGTCAGATTGCACATCGCCATCATAGTTTTTACAAGCCCAAACAAAATTTCCGTTCCATTTTAAAGCCGAAGCCACCATGTCGTCAATTAAACGATGTTCGTAAACGATTCCTGCTGCTACAAATTTAGCTTTGTAATCTGCTTGGTATATTTCTTCAAAAATATCTTTAAATCTACCATCATATTTTTTCAAAATGGTATTTTTAGTTGATAAATATAAAGGCCATTTTTTTGTCAATGCTTGATTAAAACATGAATGCGCAAAACCACGGATACTTTCGTCAGTGTTATACATTGCTAAAGCAACACCATCACTTTTGAAATTATATACTTCAAAATTTTGAGAAGCAGAGCCATCTTCTGGAGTAAAAGTAATGGTTAATTTTCCTTTTCCTTTTGTTACAAAATCGGTAGCGCGGTATTGATCACCAAAAGCATGACGGCCAATACAAATTGGAGCTGTCCAATTTGGAACTAAACGAGGAACATTTTTACAAACAATTGGTTCGCGGAAAACGGTTCCATCTAATATATTACGAATCGTACCGTTCGGGCTTTTCCACATTTGTTTTAAGCCAAATTCTTCTACACGTTGTTCGTCAGGAGTAATGGTAGCACATTTAATACCAACACCATATTTTTTTATTGCTTCAGCAGCATCTATTGTAACTTGATCGTTGGTTTCATCTCTATATTCCATTCCTAAATCGTAGTATTTAACATCTAAATCTAGGTAAGGAAGAATCAATTTGTCTTTGATAAACTTCCAAATAATGCGAGTCATTTCATCACCATCTAATTCAACCACTGGGTTGGCAACTTTTATTTTAGTCATAATTTGTTTTATGTAAGTAACTTTGTAATTTGTGCGAAAATAAAGAGTTTTATTTAGTGAGCAAAATTCAATAAGACTGTTTTATGTTATGTTTTTGTGAATTACAAAGATTGAAAGATTACAAAAATTTAAAGATTGAAAAATATGGAGAAAAATATAAGAATGCTTTTAATTGTTAAATTGATAGATTGTTAAATAGTTTTTGCTGTATATACATTTTGGAATATTCATAATTTTTTACAAAAAAACCAGACTTTAAAAGCAAAGAATTCAATCAATTCAAAATTCAAAATTCAAAATTCAAAATTTTACCTTTGATAATCAGATTATTATTTTAAAGAAAACCCTTTTTAACTTAGTTATTTTTTTGTTTTTTTGCATTCCTTTAAAATTATGACAGGCTTTACAAAAGAAACTTACATGCATTGGTTTGAGCAAATGATGCTAATGCGCAGATTTGAAGAGAAAACTGCTCAACTATATGGACAACAAAAAATAAAAGGCTTTTGTCATTTATACATTGGCCAGGAAGCAGTTGTGGCAGGAACTATGAGTGCTTTAAATAGTGATGACAGAATCATTACTGCATATCGCGACCATGCGCACGCTTTGGCTTGTGGCATTCCTGCCAATGAAGTAATGGCCGAATTATATGGAAAAGTTACAGGATGTTCAAAAGGAAAAGGTGGTTCAATGCATTTATTTAGCAAAGAACATAATTTTTTTGGTGGACACGGAATCGTTGGTGGTCAAATTCCTTTAGGTGCAGGATTAGCTTTTGCTGATATGTACCGAGGCGATAAACAAGTAACTGTTTGCTATTTTGGCGATGGTGCCGTTCGTCAAGGTGCATTACACGAAGCATTTAACATGGCTATGTTATGGAAAATTCCTATTATTTTTGTTTGCGAAAACAATGGTTATGCCATGGGAACATCTGTAGAAAGAACTACCACACAAATGGACATTTACAAACTAGGATTAGGATATGATATGCCATGTAGTGAAGTAGATGGGATGCAAGCAGAAGCTGTTCACACAGCAATAGCAGAAGCAGCCGACAGAGCCAGAAATGGTGATGGGCCAACTTTTTTGGAAATAAGAACGTATCGTTACCGTGGACATTCAATGAGTGATCCAGCAAAATATAGAACTAAAGAAGAAGTAGAAGAATATAAAATACGCGATCCTTTAGAAAGAGTAAGAAAAACAATTACTGATAATAATTGGGCTTCTCAAGCTGACTTAGATGGCATTGAAGAAAAAATTATGGAAACAATTTTGGCCTCGGTTGAATTTAGCGAAAACTCACCTTATCCTGAGCAATCAGCTTTATTCGAAGACGTATATTCAGAACCAAATTATCCATTTATTACAGAATAACAATATTATAAATAAATAAATTTCAAAAATTAATCAAAAGGAAATGTCAGAAAAACACAAAGATTCAGGATTAGATATAGATGCAACAATTATGGAAACTACCCATAAAGTGGAGCATTTTTACCATGAAAACAAGAAAATTATTACAATAGTTGGTTCAGCTATCATTGGTTTAGTAGCTTTATATTGGGCTTTCACTCAATTTTATTTAGGACCAAAAGAAAAAGAAGCACAAATTGCAATTTTTCCTGCTCAAGCATGGTTTGAAATAGATTCTTTTGATTTAGCTTTAAATGGTAAAGGCGATAAATTAGGTTTTTTAGCTATTGCCGATGATTTTAGCATGACTAAAACTGCAAACTTATCACATTTTTATGCTGGTATTTGCTACATGCAAAAAGGTGATTTTGCAAATGCAATTTCTCAGTTAGAAGATTTTGATACTGATAATAAATTAATGGGGCCAATTGCTACTGGTTTATTAGGTGATGCATATAGCGAATCAAATGATTTTGATAAAGCTGTAAAAAACTACACCAAAGCTGCTAACATGGGCAAAAACAAATTAACAGCTCCTATATATTTAAAGAAAGCAGGATTGGTTTACGAAGAACAAAAAGATTGGAGCAATGCTTTAAGCATGTACGAAAAAATTAAATCTGATTACCCTGAATCAACTGAAGCCGGTGATATTGATAAATTCTTAGAAAGAGCAAAAGCAAGCAAAGAAAATAATTAATTTACTCGTCATTGCGAGCGAAGTCGAGACGTTTTTAACTGTTCTCGACTTCGCTCGAACTGACAAATGTTTCTAGCATTAACGAACTATAAACCAAAAAGAGGCTGCACTTTAAAGTTAGCCTCTTTTTTTATCAATAAATAAAAATATGTCAAGCGATTTAAAAAACCTTTCAAACACTGATTTGAAAATAAGCAAAGCATTTACAAAATCTAAAATTTGTATGGCAGTAGCTGAATGGAATAGCGAAATTACTTTTGCCATGCGCGATGGTGCCATTGAGTTTTTAACTAAAATGGGTGTTAAAGAAAAAAATATTTTAATCAGTTATGTTCCTGGAGCTTATGAATTAGCTTTTGGTGCGCAGCTTTTAGCCGAAAACAAAAAGTGTGATGCCATTATTACCATTGGCTGCATTATTAAAGGCGATACTCCTCATTTTGATTTTATAAGCGATGCTTGTGCCAATGGAATTATGTTAGTAGGATTACAATATAATATGCCAATTGTTTTTGGTGTATTAACCACCAACGATTTAAAACAAGCTAAAGAGCGCAGTGGTGGAAAGCACGGAAACAAAGGTGTAGAAGCCGCAGAAACTGCATTAAAAATGATTGCTTTACAAACAGAATTAACTAAATAAAACCATGGGAATATTTTTTTATATTGTTATTTTCTCCATTGGTGTGGGTATGATTTATTTATTCAAAAAATACTCGAAAAAGGATTGAAGAAAGGTGTTAATTAATAAATTGTAAATATTAAAACTGCAAATAAAACATGGTAAATTCTGAAACAAATGCAAACCTAATTCCTGAAGAAGTGGTATTAAATAAAATCTATTTCATAAGGAATCATAAAGTTAAGCTTGATAAAGATTTAGCAGAATTATATGGGGTTGAAACAAGGGTATTGAATCAGGCTATTAAAAGAAATTTAGAAAGATTTCCAGATGATTTTATGTTTCAATTATCCCAAGAAGAATTTAATAACTTGATATCACAATCTGTGACATCAAGTTGGGGAGGCACAAGAAAAACACCATATGCCTTTACTGAATTAGGAGTATCTATGCTCTCAAGTGTATTGAATAGTTCAAGAGCTATTGCAGTCAATATACAAATTGTGAGCATTTATTATAAGCTTCGTCAAATGATGATTACACAACAAGACGTTTTGTTAAAACTTGAAAAAATAGAAAAGAAAATTGGTAAACATGATAAAAAGATTCAGCTTGTTTTTGATTATTTAAATCAATTTATTAAACAAGAAGAAGAACCCAGAGAAAGAATAGGGTTTAAAAAATAAATTAGAAAATAAACGATTGTTTAAATGAAGTTATGTTGGAGAGTTTGTAATAATACGAATTGATTAATTTGAAAAAAATAAAAAAAGCTCTTGAAATTAATTTTATTTCAAGAGCTTTTTTTAAGCACTTTCAAAACGTACATTTTGTTAAACAAGCTAATGTAATTGTTAGCAATGCAATGCATATCATTTAATCATAAAAACAGAATAGACATTAGTTTTGTTAATTACGATTTTCAAAAATTATGAAACAAATTATTAGTCTATTTCTTTGTCTTTTGAGCTTTATTTCATTTGCACAAGATGATGTAAAACCAAAATTAACGGTGGAACAATACATTGAAAAATATTCAGCTTTGGCAGTGGAAGAAATGTACAGAAGCCATATTCCTGCTAGCATTACCTTGGCCCAAGGAATATTGGAAAGTGGCAATGGAAACAGCCGTTTAGCAACACAAGCAAATAATCATTTTGGTATAAAATGTAAAAATACTTGGACCGGACAAACACTTTTTGAAGACGATGATGCTCCGCAAGAATGTTTTAGAAAATACGATGCTGCTATAGATAGTTACCGCGACCATTCCGATTTTTTAATGAATGGCAAACGCTATGCTTTCTTGTTTGATTTGGACAGTAAAGATTACAAAGCTTGGGCGTTTGGTTTAAAAAAAGCGGGTTATGCCACCAATCCACAATATCCAGAATTAATTATTTCATTTATTGAAAAACATAATTTGCATAAATACGATGAAGTAAAAATTAGTGAAGAGGAGCAAACAGAAAAAGCAGAAGCTAAAGCAGAAATTGTAAAAACTTATGGGAAAGAAATAATTATTAATGGTGTGCCTGCTATTACGGCAAAAGCAAATGAAAGTTACGCTCAAATAGCTTTAAACTATGATATTAAGGTTTACAACATATATAAATTCAACGATTTACAAAAAGACGATGAATGTAAAACTGGTGATACTATTTACCTAAAACATAAAAAAAATAAAGCTGAAATTGAAACCTATGCTTTTGCAAAAGGAGATAATATTCACAGTATTTCTCAGCGTTTTGGTATAAAAATAGAAAAAATTCTTTCAAGAAATAATTTGGTTTTAAACCAACAACCAGCCGTAGGACAATTAATTTATTTAAACAGTAATAGACCACAAGCAATTATTATAGCTGACAATACCGTTCAAAAAGATTCAGTAGAAATAATAAAAACTGAAATTACACCAAATGTGATTAAAATAGATACCATTGTTTTAAATGAAACGGTTTACGAAGATCCAAAGAAAAACATGGAAACAATGTATCCCATAAACGAAAACACATTGAGTTATTTTGATACTTTGGAAGAAAAAAAATCTGAATTGTCATTTTTTCATACTGTACAAGCAGGCGAAACTTTATATGGAATAGCAAAAAAATACAATGTAAAAGTTGATGCGTTGCAATTTTTAAATGCCATGAAAAACAATAAAATTGAAATAGGACAAAAACTAATTGTAAACCCTAATTTACCAAGTGCCGATACCAAGGAACCACAACCCGTTCCAGGATTTCATATAGTTAGACATGGTGAAACACTTTTTGCTATTTCTAAAATGTATAATATCTCTGTTTCCGATTTAAAAGCTATCAATACCATTGAAAATAATGACATTAAAATAGACCAGAGATTGATAATTGTACCTGTAAAAAACTCAATTATAGCTGAAAATAAACCGCAAATTGATACCAATGACCCCTATTATTATCAAGTAGAAAAAGGAGAAACATTGTTTGCAATTAGCAGGAAATTCAATGTGTCTGTTACTATTTTAAAGCAGTTAAATAATGGGAATTTGAACCAAATAAAAGTTGGCGAAAAAATAAGAATAAGATAAAATTTGAATATTAAAATTTGAATGCAACTTTTTTTGATTTGCTTAAATCAATCAAATCGTTATTATTGTAATCCGAAACGAATACTACTATTATGAAAAAAATATACTTATCATTAATTTGCACATTGCTATTTGTTGGTGCTAAAGCACAAATATCTTATGGTTTTGATTACAAGGAAAACTACCAAAGTTTTTCTAATAAAGATGTTAATTCATCTGTAATAATTGCTTTATATAATTCCAAACAAGATAGCACTTTGCAAGCATATTCAGCTATACTTTCAGTTGAAGATAAAAGTTCTGACCCCTCGTTAAATGCAGTAAACGGAGTTCATTTTAGCATTACTCCTGCCCAACAAAAAGTTGAATTTGCTCCTGGTCAAATAGGATTTAGAAACGAAAAATTAGTTAAAATAAATCCTGTAGCTGACAACGTTTTTTGGGGACAAAGAGCATTTAGATTAAATCTTACTGTTTACGAAGGTTTTTCTAAAGATAATTTAGCTTTTGGACATCAATTTATCACCATAATAATTGATTATAATGGTAGTCAAATTGGCGTACCTAGAGTTGATAAAAGTATTTTTACCATTTACCCAAATCCTAGTAGCAGCAATATTTTTATTTCAGGTGTAAATATCAGTAATATTCAAGTATTGGATTTAATGGGCAAAGTAGTATTAACCCAAAACACACCTAGCAATGAGTTAAATATTGAATCGTTGCCAGCAGGCATGTATATGATAAATGCTTTAAGTGACAAAGGTTTAGTAGTTCAAAAAATTATAAAACAATAATTCTTTTTTATATAAAATATTTAAAAGTCGAAGTCAAAAACTTCGACTTTTTTTATACGTTAACTTTACCATTATATTGAACGTTATTTATGAAATTGTTTTGGTAAATTAAAATTTACCAAAAAGTTTATACTAAAAAAGTTATTATTGCCTTTGTTCTACCAAAACCCAAAGCAATAGAAAAAACTATACTCAACTTTTTAAATTATTTGATGCAAAGATTCTTTTGTTTTTTATTGCTTTTAATTGGTGCAAATAATTTTGCAATAGCCCAAACAGAAAAAGCAAGTATTAGTGGTTTGGTTCGCGATAGTTTGGGCCAATTAATGGATGGCGTTACAGTATCGGTTATCAATGAAAATATTGTTGGCTTAACGAATGAAAATGGTTATTACAAAATAACTGTAAATGCAAACAATGCAATAAAATTACGCTTTAACTATTTTGGAAGTAAAGGTGAAAATTTTGACATTCCAGCATTGAAACCAAAGGAAAAATATGAGTTAAATGTAAACTTAAATATCGGTTTAGTATTAGGTCCTGTTGAAATAAAAGAAGAAAGATATAGAGAACAAATCAGTTCATTTACCATTGATGCAAAGCAATTAAGTGTAAATCCAAGTCCAATTCCTGGAGTGGAACAAATTTTAAAAACTTTACCTGGCGTTTCTTCCAATAATGAATTAAGCGCTCAGTATAATGTGCGTGGTGGGAACTTTGACGAAAACTTGGTTTATGTAAATGATATTGAAATTTACAGGCCATTTTTACCAAGAAGCGGGCAGCAAGAAGGATTGAGTTTTATTCATTCTGATTTAGTGAAAAGCATTAAATTTAGTGCAGGAGGATTTGAAGCCAAATATGGCGATAAAATGAGTTCTGTTTTGGACATTAAATATAAAGATCCTAAAAAAACGGCATCTTCCCTAAATGTTGGTTTGTTAGGTGTTCAAGCATCAACCGAAGGTGCAAGTAAAAATTTGCGATTTACCTATTTAATTGGCGCACGATATTGGTCAAATAAATATGTTGTTGCTACCTTAGATACCAAAGGCGATTATCAGCCATCATTTACCGATGTTCAAGCACTGTTAACTTATCATCTTCGTTCTGATTTAAGTTTTAGTATATTGAGCAGTTATGCTCAAAATAGGTATTTTTTAGTGCCAACCTATAGGCAAACTACTTTTGGAACTGTAAAACAAGCTTTGCAATTAAATGTATATTTTGATGGCGCTGATTTAATGGAATATAGAACCACAACTACAGCCGCAAGTTTGGTTTATAATCCAACCCGTAGGTTACAATTGAAGTTGATAAGCTCCATGTTTTACAGCAATGAAAATGAACTTTTTACCATAGAAGGTGCATACCGTTTAAGTGAATTAGAAACGGACCAAGGAAGTGCAAATTTTGGAAGAGCAAAATCGTTAAAAGGAGTTGGTTATTTCATCAATAATGCTAGGAATGGAATAGAAGCAACTGTTATAAACATTGGTCATAGAGGAAGTTATAACAAAGGGAAAAACAATATTCAATGGGGTGCATTTGTTCAAACTGAAAATATAAACGACAAATTAAAGGAATGGAATTATAGAGATAGCGCGGGTTTTGCGCAACCTACTTTGGTAAATGGACAGTTGGTTTTACTGGATTATTTAAGAACAAGTATTTCATTAAATACATTTAGAGTGAATGCTTATGTTCAAAATACTCGGGTTTTAAACAGCCAAAACAACATGGTTTTAACTTATGGAATTCGTAGCAATTGGTGGAGTTACACCAATGAAAATGTAATAAGTCCTAGGTTTCAGTTTTCATTTGAACCCAACAAAAAACATAACAAACAAATATTTGAAACCAATAAAACGGATTCAAATTGGAGCAGTAAAATGCGCAAAAATTGGATTATTAAAGCCTCTTATGGTTGGTATTATCAAACACCTTTTTATAGAGAATTACGTGGCTTTGATGGCACGTTAAATCCCAATATAAAATCGCAAAAATCTATTCATTATGTATTAGGTGCTGAAATGAATTTTAAAGCTTGGAACCGACCATTTAAATTTACTGCAGAAGCTTATTATAAAGATTTAAGTAACCTCATTCCTTATGAAATTGACAATGTTCGCATTCGTTATTTTGCTGATAATATATCACGTGGATACGCAACTGGTATAGACTTAAGGATAAATGGAGAATTTGTGCGTGGCACTGAAAGTTGGGCAAGTTTAAGTTTAATGAATACGCAAGAAATAATTAGCGGACAATACACTAAAGATAAAGTTTTAGAAACCGAAAGATTCATTCCTCGTTTAACCAATCAAGCATTACAATTTGCTATATTATTTCAAGATTATTTTCCAAATAACCCAAGTTACAAAGTAAACTTAATGTTAGTTTATGGAAGTGGTTTTCCATTTGGTATTCCTGACCATAATAGGTATAACGACATTAATACCATGCCTAGTTACCGCAGGGTTGATATTGGTTTTACAAAAGATTTAATAGCCATCAATTTAAAGCCAAAACAAAGAAATACTTTCTTTAAAAAAAATATAAAATATGCAAATATTGCTGTGGAAGTATTTAATATGTTAGGCGTTGACAATACCATCAGTTACACTTGGCTGCAAGATGCCACTGCACAAACTTGGGCAGTTCCAAACTATTTAACATCTCGCAGACTGAATGTGAGGTTACAAATGAAGTTTTAGATAACAAAGACCTGACAGGTTTTAAAAACCTGTTAGGTCTAATAAACAGAAAAAACATGAAAACAAATGAAAGCCCATTAGAACCAGGAAAGTATTATCATATATACAATAGAGGTATAAACGGAACTAATTTGTTTTTTGAGGAAAGGAATTATTTTATTTCTTACAAAAATACTCTTTTTATATGGATGAAGTTTTGGAGACATTTGCGTATTGTTTGTTAGGAAATCATTTTCATTTATTGGTACGAGTAAAAGAAATGTCTGGTTTTGAGATTAACGAGGGCCTAACAAATTTTAAAAGTAGCGATGACCTGACAGGTTTTAAAAACCTTTTAGGTATGATTAACAGAAAAAAACATGAAATTTACACTTTTTCAAAAATTACAATCTGTAATAAAATGGATTCAAAGTAGACTAACCGCCAAACAATTTATACTTTTATCGAGTGTACTAGTTGGTCTTACTGTTGGTTTAGCAGCCATTATTTTAAAAACAGCTGTTCATTTTATTTATCAAATTGCAACTTATAAAGACTTAGGAAACTATAAATATTTATTCCTTTTTTTACCAATAATTGGTATATTTTTAACAGTTTGGATTGTAAAAAAAATACTAAAAGGAAAACTCGAAAAAGGACTTTCACACATTCATTATG
Source organism: uncultured Bacteroidota bacterium (assembly GCA_903901345.1). Lineage (GTDB taxonomy): Bacteria > Bacteroidota > Bacteroidia > UKL13-3 > UKL13-3 > JAAFJM01. The sequence goes on from CAIUQQ010000324.1 coordinate 11,071, forward strand.
GAATAGCAAAAAAATCGAGTTTTATGCCCAAAGAGCAAATGTTTGCTCAAATATTAACAAGTTCATTAACGGTTGGCTTTGGAGGATCGGCAGGACTAGAAGCGCCAATAGTAATTACAGGTGCGGCTTTTGGAAGTAATTATGCAAAAACATATAAACTAAGTTATAATGAACGAACTTTACTTTTAGCTTGTGGAATAGCAGCAGGAATTGGAGCCACTTTTAACGCTCCAATTGCAGGTGTATTATTTGCCTTAGAAGTACTTTTGGTTGATATAAGTATTTCAGCATTTACTCCACTCATTATTGCTGCGGCAACTGGCGCTTTAATTTCTAAAATCATTCTGCAAGATGATATACTTTTATCATTTCAACTTCAGCAACCATTTGACTATAACAATGTTCCTTTTTATATAATACTTGGAATATTTGCGGGCTTAATTTCTGTTTATCATTCCCGCACTTTTTCAAAAATAGAAACGCTTTTTAGTAGAAGAAAAAGTAAAGTTTATTTAAACGTTGTAATTGGTGGAATATTATTAGCAGGTTTAATTTTTATATTTCCTTCTTTGTTTGGTGAGGGTTATCAAAGTATCAAATCTTTGTCGATGTTACAACCAGAAAACATTTTGGATGGCAGTATTTTTCACAATTATCAAAACAATGAATGGTTGGTTTTGGCAGCAGTTGGTATGTTGATTTTTGTAAAATCAATAGCTACCGCCATTACTTTGGGAAGCGGAGGAAATGGTGGAAATTTTGCGCCTTCGTTATTTGTTGGAGCCTATTTAGGATACTTTTTTTCAAAAGTTTTAAACCTGCTCAATTTAACAAATTTACCAATAAGCAATTTTACTTTAGTAGGTATGGCAGGAATTTTAAGTGGAATTTATCACGCGCCTTTAACGGCTATATTTTTGATTGCTGAAATTACTGGTGGCTATAATTTAATGATTCCGCTAATGATTGTTTCTTCCATCAGTTTTGCCATTTCAAAATACTTTGAACCTTATTCAATGGATGTGAAAAAATTGGCCATGAGTGGCGATGTTTTTACAAACGATAAAGACCAAAATATATTGGCCACCATCTCCACTTCTAACTTAATTGAAACCAATTTTCAACCTATTTATTCAACAGATAGTTTGGGGAATATGGTGGAGTTAATTGCTAAGTCAAAACGCAATATTTTCCCTGTAATAGATAATGAATACAGGCTTCTTGGCGTAATTCTTTTGGATAATATTAGAGAAATAATGTTTAGAACGGAACTTTACGACCAAGTATTTATAAGTGATTTAATGTCAATTCCACCAGCAGTTATTATTGCTGATGAAAGCATGGAAAATGTAATGAAACTTTTTGATGAAACAGGTGCATGGAATTTACCCGTAATTAAAAATGGTAAATATGTTGGTTTTGTATCAAAATCAAGTATTTTTTCAAGCTACCGTAATAAATTGAAGGTAAATAAAATTGAATAATTTCAAATACTTATTTAAGCATAAATCACATTTGTTGAATAAAAGATTTTAGATATTTAAAATAAAAAATCTATCATTCGGCTTTATTTCAATCAAAAATCACATTTCAAAAATCATAAATCACATATGGCATTAAGCAGATTTTGGTCTTATATTATTGCGTTAAGCATCCTATTTATTTTTTATATGCTTGGCAGCAATCAGCTTTATAACCTTGGCCAAATGGTTAACGGAAAGCAAAACGATGCTTTAGTAATTGCAGAGCATCAAGCTATTTATTTTCAAAATAGTGATTCTATTTTGTATGCAAATATGGTGTTGAATAAAACTACAGGATTTGCCCAAAACGATACTGTTTACAGGTTATTAGACAATGGAATTGTGGAAGTTTGCAAAGGAAAACAATCGGCCGATGGAATTTTTGTTACTTGTAAAAATACCATCATCGATATTTGGTTGCCACTAATTGGTTACCTCACTTTTTTCTGTGGTTTATTGCATTTGTTAAACGATTCGAATGCCATTACCAAATTGGCAAAAGTGTTAACACCTTTCTTTGCGCGCATTTTCCCAGAATTGCCCAAAGGGCATGCTGCCTATGGATTTATGACAATGAACTTTGCTGCAAATTTTTTAGGATTAGACAATGCCGCCACGCCTTTTGGACTAAAAGCCATGGAAAGCATGCAAGATGTAAATACCGATAAAGAGAAAGCCTCCAATAGTCAAATTATGTTTTTGTGTTTGCATGCAGCAGGCTTAACTTTAATTCCAACTTCTATCATTGGTTATAGAGCTGCGCAAAATGCTACCAATCCTTCCGATATTATGCTTCCAACAATCATTACTTCATTTGTAGGAACGCTGGCAGCACTTATATTTGTTAGTATTAAGCAAAGAATTAATTTGGTAAACTTAGTAGTTTTAGGATTTGTAACTGCCGTTAGTGCTTTAATTGGTTTGGTATTATTTTATGTAAATAAATTAGATGGAATTGAAAAATTTCATTTTACAGGAAACTTAAGTAATGCCGTTTTATTATTCATCATTTTAGGAATTATTGGCTACGGAATTTTGCACGAAAAAGTTTTTAAAGCCAATAAAACAAATATTTTCGACTCGTTTGTAAACGGTGCTAAAGATGGATTTACAACAGGCGTTCGTGTATTGCCTTACATGATTGCCATGTTGGTGGCGTTGAGTATTTTTCGCAATTCAGGATTAATGAATATTGTAATGGGTGGAATTACTTCGGTGATGAATATTTTTAAAGTAGATCCTCAAATTATTAACGCCATTCCTGTTGCCATTATGCGTCCGTTTAGCGCTGGCGGTTCCCGTGGATTTATGCTTGATGCCATGAAAACTTATGGCCCTGATAGCCTTACAGGCCAATTGTCTTGCTTGTTTCAAGGCGCAGCCGAAACTACTTTTTATGTAGTGGCATTGTATTTTGGATCGGTAAATATTAAAGACAGTCGCTACACTTTAAGCATCATGCTTTTGGTAGATTTTGTTTGCGTAATTGCAGGAATATTTGTTTGTAAAATGTATTTTTAGGTAGCTAAAACTTCTCTATTTTTATAATATTCACAGGGCAATGTTTGGCTGCTTTAACATTATCGTTCCATTCATCATCGCCAACAGATATAGAAAAAAACCCTTTCTTCTCTGTTCCACCTATTAACGTGCATTTGCCATCTTTTTTTGACATTCGCCAACGGTAAGGCGCGGCTTCCTCACAAATATTACAACCTATACATTTAGCTCGTTGCTGAACTATTCTAATCATTGGTGGGAACTAGTTTAAACAATTTGTCAGCTGATCTAATCAATTCATCTAATTGAATAGTAAATGAATCTCCTTTTTTTACTTTATTAGTTTTAATATTATCCAAACGTATTTCTTTTACAAAAGTTTGAACTACACCGGTAGTTGGACCAGTAATTAATATTTCATCACCTACTGAAAGTGTTTGCGTTTCTAATTGAAATTCTGCTGCTTTTGCTAACTTATAGTACCTAATTCCTTTTCCAATCATCACCTTTCGCTTAGTAGCTTTCGATCCATATTCATTGCTCCATTCGCCCATTGTTTTTCCTAGGTAATAACCATCCCAAAAACCTCTGTTATAAACGGTGGCTAATTGGTTTCTCCATTCCACTATTTTTTCATTTGTAAATGAATGATTATAGCACGAATCAATGGCTTCGCGGTAGCATTTGGTAACAGTAGAAACATAATCGGCACTTCTTCCTCTACCTTCTATTTTTAAAACAGCAACTCCCGAATGAATAATTTGATCCATAAAATCGATGGTGCATAAATCCTTAGCCGACATAATATATTCGTTGTCAATTTCTAATTCTACACCATCTTCTTTGTCAATTACCACATAACTTTTTCTGCAATTTTGAATACAAGCACCTCTATTTGCCGAAGCATAATTAGAATGTAAACTTAAATAACATTTACCCGAAACAGCCATACATAACGCACCATGACCAAATATTTCTATTTTTACTAAATGGCCAGAAGGACCAGTAATATTTCGTCTTTTTATTTCATTGGTAATTTCTCCTACTTGAGTTAAACTAAGTTCTCGCGCCAAAACCATTACATCGGAGTAAACAGAGAAAAACTCAACGGTATCAATATTTGTAACATTTGATTGCGTAGAAATATGTACATTCATTTGCACTTTTTTGGCATAATTCAAAACCGACAAATCGGTTGCTATAATTGCGTTAATACCATTTTCTTTAGCAGCATCCACTATTCGTTTCATGAGAGAAATATCGTGGTCAAAAACTACTGTATTTAACGTTAAATACGATTTGATTTGATTGTCTTTACAAATTTTTGAAATCTTTCCTAAGTCTTCTATTGTAAAATTAATATTGGAACGCGCACGCATATTCAGCTGTTCTATTCCAAAATATATTGAATTACAGCCAGCATGAATAGCCGCCATTAATGATTCATAGGAACCCGCAGGAGAAAGTAATTCTAAATTATTTTTCATTTTTTTGTTTTAAAATATCTTCTTGAATAAGCAATGATTGTTGGTGTATTAAATCAAAAATTTGATTTGAAATTGTATCATTCAAACTAGTAGCTTCAATTGTTTTACTTCTAATTAATTGCGCTTTTTTCCAGAAATCATTTTGATAAATTTCAATATTATTATTGACTTTTAAAAGTCCAATTTCTTTGGATATCGAAGCCCTTTGGTTCAATAATTCAATAATTTTATAGTCTAAATGTGAAAGTTGGGTTCGGTAATCTTCCAACTTATTGGCAAATTCGTTCATGATTATACGTTGAAATTTTTTATATTAATCTTGTAAATTTAATTATAAAGATTACAATTTTAAGCAAATACAATGTTTGAAACAATTATTCAAGTTTTATAAATAAATAATACTTGATA
>CAIUQQ010000325.1 GCA_903901345.1 uncultured Bacteroidota bacterium
AAACCAAAAACAAATGGAAATTTATTTAGTAGTTATTATTGCTATGCTCACATTTGGTGGTGGCGCGGTTGTAATGTTTATAGTAAATAACAATTTACAAAAAAACAAAGCAAACACACTATTGAAAGATGCTGAGTCACAAGCTGAAATCATCAAAAAGAAGAAAGAACTGGAGGCAAAAGAAAAGTTTTTACAGCTAAAATCAGATCATGAAAAAGATGTAAATCAACGTAACATTGCTGTAATTCAGAACGAAAATCGTTTAAAACAAATTGAAAACAATTTGAAACAAAAAACTGATACTTTAACTAAAAAAGATTCGGATTTAGACCAAGTAAAACAATCGTTAGAAAAGCAACAAGAAAACTTAAAAGTTAAGCAACAAGAAGCTGATAAAGCTTTATTGAATCAACAAAAACAATTAGAAAAAATAGCAGGTTTAACAGCTGAAGAAGCTAAAAAACAATTGGTTGAAACATTAACTGAACAAGCTAAAACGGAAGCATTAAGCAGGGTTAAAGACATTGTAGACGAAGCCAAACTAACGGCAAACAAAGAAGCTAAAAAAATAATTTTAGGAACAATTCAACGCACAGCTGCAGAGCATGCAATAGAAAATGCAATTTCTGTATTTAACATTGAAAGCGATGAATTAAAAGGAAGAATTATTGGTAGAGAAGGAAGAAATATTAGGGCATTAGAAGCTGCAACAGGTGTAGAATTTATTGTAGATGATACCCCAGAAGCAATTATTCTTTCATGTTTTGACCCAATTAGAAGAGAAATAGCTCGTTTGGCCATTCATAGATTAGTTACTGACGGAAGAATTCATCCAGCACGAATTGAAGAAGTAGTGGCAAAAACTAAAAAACAAATTGAAGACGAAATTGTAGAAATTGGTGAACGTACTTGTATTGACTTAGGAATTCATGGTTTACATCCTGAATTGATAAGAATGGTTGGACGTATGAAATATAGAAGTAGCTACGGTCAAAATTTATTAATGCACAGTAGAGAAGTAGCGAATTTATGTGCTACCATGGCTGCAGAATTAGGTTTAAATGTAAAATTAGCAAAACGTGCTGGATTATTACATGATATTGGAAAAGTGCCAGATGATGATGCAGAAACTCCTCATGCTTTATTAGGTATGAAGTTAGCAGAAAAATATAAGGAACATCCAGAAGTAGTAAATGCTATTGGTGCCCATCATGATGAAATAGAAATGACAAGTATTTTATCGCCAATAGTGCAAGCTTGTGATGCAATTAGCGGTGCTCGTCCAGGTGCTAGAAGAGAAGATACAGAAAACTACATGAAACGCTTAAAAACTTTAGAAGACATGGCTTTAAGTTTTAAAGGAGTTACTACTGCTTTTGCTATTCAAGCAGGGCGCGAATTACGTGTAATGGTAGAAAGTGAAAAAGTAACAGACGAAGAATCAGAAATGATATCATTACAATTATCAAATAGAATTCAAACAGAAATGACTTATCCAGGTCAAATTAAAGTAACAGTAATTAGAGAAAGAAGAGCGGTTAATTACGCTAAATAAAAAGCATTATTAAAAACAAAAAAAGGGCAAATAATTAAAATTATTTGCCCTTTTTTGCTAAAGAAAACTTCTATTATTATTTACCTGCCACCACAAATAGTAGGCCAACTAACATAAATAAAATTCCAAGTAAAATACTAACTAAAAGCACAAAAACTAAACCTATTATAATAAAAACCCAACCTATAGTACCTAAAGGTGATGAATCAGTATTTTGCGGTTTGTTTTTATTTTCTTTTATCTGTTTTTTAAGTTCTTGTTTTAATTGTTTTAAATTAATTTTTTCTGGATTAGAAGTTACTATTTTACTTGAAAAATTGTTTTTAGTTTCTTCATTTTTAAAATCAATAATTTCATCATTTTTAACATTATTTCCCTCTATTTGATTGTGAATATCAATAAAACTTAATTTTTCAGATTCATTAGTAATTAAATTTTTACTATGAGAAGAAACCTCAATTATTGAACTTTTAGGAACTGTTTTTTTTACAATTGTTGTTGCCGGGTTTTTATCACCTCTTACTAAATTTAAATGGTGATAATGTCCGAAATTACAAGATGAAATCAATAATGAAATAGTCATTATTTTAAAGATGTTTTTTGTATTTATTTCCATGTTTTTTTAAATATATTGAATTGCAATAAACAATATAAATTCATGTAATTTAAACACTGTTTTTAAAATAAAGTTAAATTTCTACCTGTCAGTTATATAAATTTATCTTGAGCTAGGCGCTACCGATAAATCTACAAATTCATTATTTAAAAATTTAAAATGAGCAGTAATGGCAATCATTGCAGCATTATCAGTGCAGTATTCAAAAGCAGGAATAAAAGTATTCCAACCTAGTTTTTTACCTTGGGTTTCTATTTCATTTCTTAGGCAACTATTGGCTGAAACTCCACCTGCTAATGCTATATTTTTTATTCCGGTTTGTTTGCTTGCCAGCAATAATTTTTTCATTAAATGATTTATAATACTATGCTGGATAGAAGCACTTAGATTGTCTCTATTTTCAATTATAAAATTATCATTTTTCTTCATTTCTTTTTTCAAAAAATAAAGAAACGAAGTTTTTAAACCACTAAAACTGTAATCTAAATCTGGAATATTAGGTTTGGCAAATTGAAATTCAACTTGACCATTTATCGCATATTTATCAATTAATGGTCCACCAGGATAAGGTAAATTTAACATTTTAGCAGCTTTATCAAAAGCTTCTCCAGCAGCATCATCTATGGTTTTCCCAATAATTTTACTTTCAAAATAATTAGAAAAAACAGCAATTTGAGTATGACCGCCACTTACAGTTAAACATAAAAACGGAAATTGGGGTTTGGGTTCATCTATAAAATGTGCTAACACATGCGCTTGCATATGATTCACAGCTATCAAAGGAATATTTAAACTTTGAGCCAATGATTTAGCAAAACTACAACCAACCATTAGCGAACCAATTAAGCCAGGATTTTGAGTAAATGCAATGGCATTTAATTCACTTAAATGAATATTTGCTGTTTTTAAAGCCACATCTAACACAGGAACAATATTAGCTTGATGCGCTCTGCTGGCTAATTCAGGAACTACTCCGCCATAAAGTTCATGTACTTTTTGTCCTGCAACTTTATTGCTTAAAATTTTTCCGTTTTTTATAATTGAAACAGCCGTATCATCGCAGCTAGATTCTATGGCAAGTATAGTAATATTGGTTAACGACATTTTTTGGTTCAAAAATTGACTATTTGAATTTATTCAGTTTAAAATATTTATTTATATTTGGCGAAACTACATTGAAAAAACTACTAATTAAAATATCGTATACATTGTTGGGCATTTTCTTTGCCCTATTGCTACTTGGGTACCTTATTTTCAATAGTTCAAAATTCCAAAATTTTATTATTCAAAAGGTTGATTCTTATTTAAGTAAAGCATTTAAATGTGAAATAAATATTGGCAGAATTAATTATGATGGTTGGACAAAATTTAGTTTAGATCATATTTATTGGGGCGACCAAAAACAAGATACTTTATTTTATGTAAAAAATTTACAGTTTGATATTGGTGGAATTGAACTTGATTCATCAAAATTTATACTTTCAAAAGTAAATATTGATGGTGGTATGTGTAAAATTATTACTTATCCCGACAAGACATTTAATATTGATGTATTATTTAACATTATTGATAAAAATGATACCACACCACCAAACCCAAATGCTCAAAAATTTAAACTGATTTTTGATGAAGTTATTGGCACAAATTGTAGATTTAAATTAATAGACTCAACCATAAAATGGGATCAGGCAGGGTTTAATCCTTTTGACCAAGATTTTTATGGAATAAATATTAATGCCACCCATTTTAAAATAATAGAAGACTCGTTACATTTTTTTGTTAAAGAATTAACAGGATTTGAAAAATGTGGTTTGCAAATTAAAAAAATGGCTTGCAAAGCCATCATCTCCCCTACTATTATGGAGTTTGCAAACCTCGATTTGCAATTAAATAAAAGTAAAATAAAGGATTATGCTTGTATGAAGTTTGAAAACTACGATAGTTTATCAAACAATTTTATAAGTAATGTTAAACTATCGGC
>CAIUQQ010000326.1 GCA_903901345.1 uncultured Bacteroidota bacterium
ATAATACTGCTAAGCTTGACAAAGGAATTTGATTCAATACTTTGGTTAAAATTAACACACAAACCAACAATAAAACACCATGTAAAATAGCTGCCATTTTAGTTTTGCCACCGGCAACAATATTAGCACTACTTCTAACAATTACAGCGGTAATGGGTAAGCCTCCAATTAATGCAGAAATAGTGTTACCAGCTCCTTGTGCTATTAATTCTTTACTAGTTGGGGTAAATCGTTTTTGTGGATCTAATTTGTCGGTAGCTTCTATACTTAATAAAGTTTCTAAACTTGCTACTATGGCTATTTTGAAGGCTATTAAAATTACACTGATATTTAAAATTTGCGTAAAATTGGGTGAGTTAAAATTATCTTTACTTAATATGTTTGGTATTTGTACCAAATGCTCGTTTTCTAAGGCAATTACAGGAAATAGCAAACCTATTATAATACTAAAAGCTGTTCCAAATAACACTGCAACCAATGAAACAGGAAGCAACTTAAATAGCATCATTTTTTTAAACTGTTCTTTATCGCCAAAATAAAGCACTAGAAAAGTAACTACACTTACTAAAATTGCGGTAGGTGTAATTCTATCAAACAAATGCAGTAATTCAGAAAAAGTATTTTGATGGTCAATTTGAACAAAAGATTCATCACCTTCAAAATCCACGTCATAACCAACGGCATGTGGTAATTGTTTAAAAATTAAAATAATTCCAATGGCAGCAAGCATTCCTTTTATAACTGATGATGGCACAAAGTTGCCAATAATACCTGCTCCTATTAAGCCAAATATTAACTGTATAATTCCTGCAATAAAAAGTGCTGTTAAAAAAACTTCAAAACTTCCTAATTGCTGAATAGCGGTTAATACTATTACAGTTAAGCCAGCGGCCGGGCCACTAACACTGGTATGTGAGCCACTTAAAAACCCAACTATTATTCCACCACAAATTCCGGCTATAATTCCTGAAACTAATGGTGCACCCGATGCCAATGATATTCCCAAACATAAAGGCAAAGCAATAAAAAACACCACAATAGATGATGAAAAGTCTGCCTTAAATGTTTCTTTTTTTATCATGATTTATAATTTTTTCCAAATATAGCATTAGTAAAGTATTTGTCAAAAATTTAAAACTTTATGCTTAAAAATGTTTTCAAGAATAGTTTATAGGCAGAAAAACTTATTATTGAACCTATTATTTAAAGGCGGGTTCGGTCGTTATGCTTGTCCAAACGAGGACAACACTTTGACAAGCTCAGTGATTGGTTATTAAAAGCTTTTTCATTGGCCAGATATTGGTAGCTTGTTTAAATGAGAGAATAAAACAAATGAAAACTATGAAGAAACTTATCTATTTACTACTATTATTTATTTTAAAATGGAACGGATTAAATGCCCAAAGTATTTGTTTCAATCCAATGTTTGGTGCAAGTAAATTGGTTTTAAATAAACAATATTATATAGCAAATTCTACTGATAGCATTCAAATAGAAACACTTAAGTTTTATATATCAAATGTTGAGTTTTATAATAATGAACAATTATTATATAAAGAAAAAAACAGTTTTCATTTAATTGATGCTGCTGATAGTTCAACCTTTAATTTACCTATTAATTTTCTATCAAATACATTCTTTAATCAGATAAAATTTAATATTGGTATTGATAGCATTACTAATTATGGCGGTGCAATGGGTGGCGATTTAGACCCTACAAAAGGAATGTATTGGACTTGGCAAAACGGTTATATCAATTTTAAAATAGAAGGCAAAAGCAATTTGAGTATTGCTAAAAACAAAGAGTTTGTGTTTCATTTGGGTGGTTATCAAAATTCATTTAGCACTCTACAAACCATTCAATTACCAGTTCAATATTTATCAGTTAGTCCAATAAATATAGCCATTGATAAATGGATAAATGAAATAGATTTAAATAAACAAAACCATATTATGTCGCCAAGCAAAGAGGCGGTTTTACTTGCTAATAAACTTTCTACCATTTTTAGTGTTTCAAAATAAATGAAAATAAAAACGATAGTTATTAGCTGTATTATTTTCCTACTATTTGCTTTTGTAAGTGCAGATGGTTTTTTATTTACCACACCCAAAAACTGGCCAAAGCCTGTTTATAATTTTAAGAAGAATCAATTAACAGATTCAAAAATACTTTTGGGAAGAGTATTGTTTTACGATCCAATTCTTTCGCGGAATAATACCATATCGTGTGCTAACTGCCATTCGCAATATACCGCATTTACGCATGTAGACCATGCTTTAAGTCACGGAATAGATGATAGAATTGGAACCAGGAATTCGCCAGCATTAATGAATTTGGCATGGCATCATTCATTTATGTGGGACGGTGCTATTAATCATTTAGACATGCAAGCTTTAGCGCCAATTAGTCACCATGACGAAATGGATGAAAACATTAAACATGTAACTGAAAAGCTACAAGCTTCTAAATTTTATCCATTGCTATTTTACAATGCTTTTAACGATAGTACTATTACTGGCGAAAATACATTGAAAGCTATTTCACAATTCATGTTAATATTGGTAAGTGCTAACTCCAAATACGACAAGGTAAAACGCATGGAAGATTCGTTTACCAAGCAAGAGGAAAATGGTTACAGATTATTTAAACAAAACTGTGCTTCATGTCATACAGAACCATTGTTTACAAACATGGATTTTGAAAACAATGGACTTCCAATTGATAGTTTACTACATGATATAGGCAGGAAAAGAATTACTAAAAACGACCAGGATTATTTGAAGTTTAAAGTACCAACATTGCGAAACATTGAGTTTTCAAATCCTTATATGCACGATGGACGTTTTAAAAGAATTTATGAGGTAATTAATCATTATACCAATATTCAAAACAGTAAAACATTGTCGCTTAAATTACAAAAACCAATGATACTTACTTCTAATGAAAAGGTAGATTTAACAGCGTTCTTGCTTACTTTAACCGATAAGGAATTTTTGTTTAATCCCAAATTTGGTTTCCCTAAGGAAGTACTTTTGAGGTAGCTGCTGGCATCTGGCTTCTAGCATTTTCATACTTCAAAACGCTCATCTTCCATCTCCCATTGCTCAGTGCTCAATTCATACTTTATCATTCATACTTCTCAAACTACACCGTTTCGTATATAATTAAGCCAGTTCTTATTTTAGGTTCTATCCAAGTAGATTTTGGAGGCATAATTAAGTTTTGGTCAGCTATTTGTTTTACTTCCTCTATGCTTGTTGGGAATAAAGTAATTGCCAAATCATAATCACCATTATCTACCGCGTTTTGTAATGGTAACAATCCCCTACTGCCATCCAAAAAATTTAAACGTTTATCAGTTTTACTATCAGATATATTAAATATACGTTTCAGAATAAATTCCTCAACAATGCTTACATCCAAATTTGCTAATGTTCCTATAAGTTCGGCTTTATATTCCGCTTTTAATGTTAATTCATAAGCATCATTGTTTAAATAAATGCCAAACTCTTGTTTTTCTAATGGCTGCATCGGAATATGTCCGCAAGGCATAATATTAAAATACTTTCCTATTTTAGCCATAAAATCTTCCGCATTTACTATCTCTTCATCTTTTACCAAACGGTGGTATTCAAAAATATGTAGCTTGTTAAATGGGATTAAACAAACAGGAAAAAAGTTAAATAATTCTGTGCCATCGTACTCCCCTTTTTCAGCTCTTTTGTTTTTAGCAAAAGTAGCACTACCACCACTTCTATGATGCCCATCGGCAATGTACAAATTACTTATTTGAGTAAATGCATTTTCTATTTTAGCCAAATCATCAGCATTATTTATTGGCCACAGATTATGTTTTATTTGATCTTGACTTATAAAATTATATTCGGGTGCATGGCTATGAATGGTGCGATATATTACCTCTTCTACATCCGCATTGTCGGGGTAAGTTAACAGTACAGGATTACCCAAGCCACTAAAAAATTCAATGTGTTCTGCTAACTCATTTTCCTTTTCGGTAATGGTATTTTCGTGTTTTAATATTACGTTGTTATTATAATCATCAATAGAGGCAGCAGCTATTAATGAAGTATATGCTACACTTCCTTTTATTAACCTATATACATAGTAATTAGGTTCATTGTCTTTAATTAACACCTGTTCTGTTTTAAATTTATTTAAGTATTCTAAACCTAAAGGAAAGTGTTTGGCTGGGTTTTTCTTTTCGCCTTTAAAATGTAATGTAGGCTTTACCACATGCAAATAGCTGTATGGATTACGCATTATTTCATGTAATGAAAGTTCACGTAAACTACTGTCGTAACTGGGTGCGGATACTTGTGCTGCTTTATCGCGAGCTGGACGTAATGCAGCAAAAGGTTTTATTATAGCCATAGATTTATTTTAACGATGCAATATTAATTTTTTTAATTGATAGTTGGCAGTTGATAGTTGTTAGGAGTTAGCGAGTTTTGGGTTACGAGTTTCGGGTTTTTTCTTTCCAATCATTGTCTGAACTATAATTTATAGAATTATTATGATTTTGCATGATGCAAACTGTTAGATGCAAAACATTGTGTCTTTATGTTTTCCCGCACTTCTATAATGTGTTTCTTTGGCGTTTGTTTCTATAATTATAGAATTATAAATAAGGAAGATTAGTTTATAATATCAGTTGAATGCATGTTCCGGTAATAACAAGGGAAAATGCTCCCTTGTTGCTGATTGTATATGCCATGATTTATGTTCGTTTAAATTGTCATATTTTATTAGCAGTAACCTTTTATACCATTGAAGATTTTCTCAAAAAAATTTTTTTTTAAATGATTTTTATTCATCATTCAATTAATGAAACTGTAAGTATCTATATTTCAATATTAAATATTTAACTAAAAAATACAACTTATAAATTTTGCTATTCATTATATTGATATTTTCTTTTATTTTATTTATTTCGTAATCTTAAACATTATGAAAAAAATTATATTATTAATTAGCTTACTTTTAACAGTAGGCATTTTTAAATCTCAAGCACAATTTAACAACGAAAACTTAAGTTTTGGCTTAGGAGTAGGTGCTTTTATATATTCTCCAAATATCAAAACTTTAAATATTAATTTAAGAGGTAATTACTTAATTGATAAAAAAGCCGCATTTGTAGTTGGTTTCAATTACCATTTACCATTTGATGTTGAAAGCTCAGAAACAGCTATTGCTAACAGAAGCTCTACTAATCCTAAAACTATCAATGTTTCAACCATAGATCATTGCAAAATATTTAATATTTCAGGTGCCTATAATTATACTTTTGTTCACGAAAACGAAGATCCATTTTCAATGCATGGAATTATAGGAGGTACCTACACATATAAAACTGCTACCCAAACAATAGCTAATTATGACCAAAATTTATATGGAATAGAACCTGATTTAAACTCTGTAAGCGGCATTGTATTTGATTTAGGAATTGGTGCAAACTTTAACTTCGATAGATTGAATGTTTTTGCAGAAACTAAATTAGGATTGCCACTTGTTTCATTTTCAAATGAAACACTTGATTATACCGACCTGAAACCAGTTGTTATGCATGTTTCATTAAACGTTGGTGCTAGGTATAACCTTTTTGAATAGTTAAGTTTTTTACATATTAAATAAAAAAAAAACTGTTGTTTTCTTTCAGGCTTTGCCCAATGTTGGTGTAATAGCGCAGCAGCACCAACAACAATTTTGAATATACATTGTTTGAACTATAATTTATAGGATTATTATGATTTTGCATGATGCAAACTGTTAGATGCAAAACATTGTGTCTTTATGTTTTTCCGCACTTCTATAATGTGTTTCTTTGGCGTTTGTTTCTATAATTATAGAATTATAAATAAGGAAAATTAGTTTATAATATCAGTTGAATGCATGTTCCGGTAATAACAAGGGAACATGCTCCCTTATTGCTGATTGTATTTGCACTGCCCAATGTTGGTGAGATAGCATAGCGGCACCAACATTAATTTTGAATATACATTGTCTAAACTATAATTTATAGGATTATTATGATTTTGCATGATTTTATTAGGCACTATTAGGCATATTTTTAGGTATTAAGCTTGTTGAAATATGGGATGGCCAATGCCAGAGTTCGGAGTGCAATTTTTTTTCTCTCCTTTTTTACCTATTTGTATTTTGAATGGTGGTTTTATAATGACCAAAAGTAGTTAATGTATTTATTATTATGTTTATATTATTTAAAATAATATTTAAAGTGTAGTTTAAATCGTTGTTTTCTTAAATATTTCTTTTGTTAAATTAAAAATACAAAACAGTGCAAAATCATGTTTTATGCAAACAACTGTTAAGCAATATAATAAAATTTATTACAGCCTGATTATTTTAATATTATTGTCATTATTTTATAATAAACGAATAAAATAATTAGTTAATGCCAATTCAATACCATTCATTTGATGAAGTGAAATGTGAGAAATGACACGCCATATTCACCATTTTATAATTAAATTTTACACTAAAATAAAACTAAAGATTAAAAATTATGGCTAGATTAATTATTCCAGAAGATTTCACTTCACAAAGAAAACTGTTAGAAGCTGTTTATGCTGAACACACCAAACAGTTATCCGATTCTATGATTGGAGCCTATATTGTTCAAAACAATATAGATTTAGATTCCTATTTAACAAAGTCGTTATCGGCACAAGTGCTTGACGATACTCAAATATTACTGGTAAAACAAAGTACTAACTATACCCAGTTAAGAAACTTGTTTTTTGATCCTGTTATTAGTAACCTTAAAAGTGAGGTGCAGTTTTTAAAAAGCATGAATAAAAGCAACACCAAACATTTGGGCGAATGGGGCATTACCGTTATTGGCGAAAACAAGATTAGCTACCCTACTAATTTTGTGGACATGGCTAAAGTGGCCAATTTGTTTTTTGACAAACATTTAAGTTTTACTACCAACACTTCTCTTTTATATGCTTTTGTTACCAAAAACAATATAGACGTGCAAGCCGATAAAGATTTTGTAATGGGTTCTATAGACAATAACGATAAATCGGTACAAGCCAGTAAAGATTCTGAAAATGCTACTGAGCAGCGTAACCTGCTTTGGTTACCTGTAATGGATAAAATTCGTGGCATTGGTGGTTTTTTAATGAAATTATACCCCAATAACCCACGTGCATTAGGCGCTTGGGGCTTTACCATAGCCGATACTGGCACCAAAGCCAAGCAGGTAATTACCAGAATTAAATTAAGCGATAAAACCACCCTTAAAGGTGTGGTAATAGGTGGCACTTTAAAAAACATAGGCTCCGATGATGTGCATATATACAAAGGCAGCTCTACCGCTGGCAATCCCATTATATTAACTCCCGGATTAAGCATTGGAATTACCAAAGGCTTTAATACTGTTACCATTACAAACCCAAGTGACAGCACAGAAGCCAAAATTACTTCGCTTAGAAGCTCATAACTGGAGTGAAATAGTAAGAAAAACATTGAAAAAAGTGGGAAATACAATGAAAAAAGACAGAAAAACATTGAAAAAACACAGAAAAACATTGAAAATAATAGAAAAAACATTGAAAAAATACAGAAATACAATGAAAAAATATAGAAAAACATTGAAAATAATGGGAAATCAAGGGAAAATTTTACCTATTAAATAATGACTCAAAAAACCCAATAAATTAAACTATAAAAAAACAAATCCTTTGTTGGAATATAAAAGGATTTGTTTTTAGGGGGATTTAAAACTTTACTAAAATAACCAAAATTCGGGTAGATATTGGATGGTTCTGGGTAAAACATTCTTATATCTACAAATTAAAGAAAAGCTTAAAAACACACGACTAACAACATAAAATGATACTATCAAGAATTCAAATTATTAATTATAAAAGTTGTAACAACATCTATTTGGATTTAGAGAAGGATAATCCTAATATTTTAATTGGTATAAATGACTCTGGAAAATCTTCAATTCTTAGTGCAGTTGGATTGCTTTTAGACGATAAGCAAAAATTTAATTTTTTTCAAGACGATAAAGTTAAAAAAGACCTATCTAACACTTTAATAACCGAAGAAGAATTTAATCAAGCATTTATAAATTTAGGAGTTATACCAATCGATTTTTCTGAGACAAGCTGCTATATTATTGGCGAGTTAATCTTAGAAGAAAATGATATAAATGATGACTTTTCTACTCATTTGCAATGGGTTCTAGACAAACAAGAAGTTGAAAAAATTTGGCTTGCTAGAGTATTTGATAATTCTAACAACTCATCTAATCATTATCTTTTGACACCACAAGGTGTTGATGATAAAAATGAATATTACAAGGAAAAGGCTAC
>CAIUQQ010000327.1 GCA_903901345.1 uncultured Bacteroidota bacterium
AGATGACGGTGTAACCGATAATCATTGTACCGATAAAACTTGTTTAACTTTTAAAGCATATGCTGGCACTAGATGGGCTTATCACAATGCACCATATACGCTTTTAGAAAAAGTAATTACAACAGTAACTTCCAAAACTATTAATCTTTATACATCTACAAAACTTTTTGCAAAAACAGGTATTAACGGTTTTTGGTTAACTAGCAATTTTGACAATGTTTTTTATAGCAAAGTGAGGCACATGGCACGTTTTGGATTACTGTATCAAAATAATTGTATATGGAATACAGATACTTTACTTTTTGATACCAATTACATCAATCAATCAACTAATACATCTCAAAATATCAATCTTTCGTATGGATATTTATGGTGGTTAAATGGAAAGCTATCCTATATGATTCCAACTTTACAAACGGTATTTCCGGGTTCATATGCTCCAAATGCTCCTGCTGATATGTTTGCTGCATTAGGTAAAAACGGACAAATACTTTGTGTGTCAAAAAGCAAAGGTTTGGTAGTGGTAAGAATGGGAGATGCGCCTGGTTCATTTATAGAAGTGCCTACGGTTTTTTGTGATCAAATGTGGCAAAAACTGAATGCAGTTATGTGCAGTAATACATCCCTAAATGTTACACCAAATGAACCTTTAAAATTATTGTTTTATCCAAATCCTTTTACCAATGAAATAACATTAAGTTTCAATAGTATAAATAACAAACTTATCAAATTAACTATAAATAATGCCATTGGTAAAGAAGTTTACGTTAAAAATATTCAAAGTGTTTCAGGTGAAAATACCATTATTATTAATGAAATGATAAGTTTAAAATCAGGAATATACTTTGCTCAATTAACAGATGAAAATGGTTTTGTTGAAACAATTAAATTGTTAAAGAATTAGTATAGCACGCTGAATAGTAAAAACTAATCATTTATAAAACAAAAAATAATCAAATCATATAAGCTAAAATATTACATTTGTCTTTTATTTATGATTTTATTAGAAAACACCATTGTTTCAGAAGATATTTTGGAACGAAATTTTATATGTAACCTTGCTGCTTGTAAAGGTGCTTGCTGTATTGAAGGCGATTCTGGCGCTCCCGTTTCTGAAGAAGAATTAACTGTTTTAGCTAGCGAATTAGAAAACATAAAACCTTATTTAACGCCCATTTCCCTTGCTGCCATTGATAAAAATAATTTCTGGGAAAAAGATACTGATGGTGATTTGGTAACTACTTGTTTGCCTACTGGTGAATGTAATTTCTCCTTCCGTGATAATTTAGGTTATTTAAAATGTGGAATTGAGCAAGCTTATAGAGACGGAAAAGCAAGTATTCAAAAACCACTTTCTTGTCATTTATATCCAATTAGGTTAAGTAAAGTAGGCGATTTTGATGCAGTAAATTATCATAAATGGGATATTTGTAAGCCTGCTTGTAATTTAGGTGATGAAAATAAATTAGCAGTTTACAAATTTTTAAAAGAACCTTTAATCAGAAAGTTTGGCCAAGACTGGTTTAATGAATTGGATAACATTGCAAAGCAATGGAATGAAGATAAAAAAGGGAAATAGTTTATGCAAATTGTTTTAAATAAATTAACTAAAAGATACAATAAACAAACCATATTTACTGATTTGGATTATGTGTTTGAACCTTGTGAAACCTATGCTTTAGTAGGTTATAACGGAAGTGGGAAATCTACTTTAATTCAAATATTATATAACTATAATACCATTAGTAAAGGTGAAATTAGCTATTATTTAAACAATAAATTGATAGAAGAAAATGCGCAGCAATTCATGGCTTTTGCTGCTCCTTATGTTGATTTACCAGAAGAATTAACTTTACAAGAAATTATAAATTTTCATTTTAGCATTAAGCAAAAACGTACGGATATAAATATTGACTTGCTTTTAGAACAAGCCAATTTGATGAATCATACTGCAAAAATGATTAAATATTTTTCGAGTGGTATGAAGCAAAGAGTCAAGTTAATATTGGCTTTTGCAACTCAAGCCAATTTGCTTTTGTTAGATGAACCTTGCAGTAATTTTGACCAAGCAGGTATTGAATGGTACAAGCAATGTGTAGAATTAGTAAAAGGAAAATGCACCATTATAGTGGCTAGCAACCAAACTTATGAATACGATTTTTGCCAAAACACTTTAGACATTATTAAATACAAATGACAACTATAAAATTAACGCAATTCAGCCATGGCACTGGTTGTGGCTGTAAAATTGCTCCTGATAAATTAGAACAAATTTTAAGTAATAATAAATCAACAAATGTATTCCAAAACTTATTAGTAGGCAATCAAACCAACGATGATGCGGCTGTTTGGGATTTGGCAAACGGACATGCATTAGTAAGCACTGTCGATTTTTTTATGCCCATAGTTGATGATGCTTTCGACTTTGGACGAATAGCGGCTACCAACGCCCTCAGCGATGTATATGCAATGGGAGGGAAGCCAATTTTTGCTAATGCAATCTTGGGTTGGCCTATCGATAAATTGCCTTTGGAATTAGCCGCTAAAGTAATTGAAGGTGCGCAGTTTGTGTGTAAGCAAGCCAATATTCCAATTGCTGGCGGGCATAGCATTGACAACCTTGAACCCATGTTTGGTTTGGCTGTAAATGGTTTGGTAAATAATGAAAATATAAAGCAAAATAGTACCGCTCAAAATGGCGATGTTTTGTTTTTAACAAAAAAACTAGGAACAGGAATTATTGGAACTGCCATTAAACGTGGTTTGATTGAAGACGAAACGCATGCAAAAACCTGTATTGAAAGTATGTGTACTTTAAATAGTTTGGGTTTTGAAATAGCTAAACTTTCGGGTGTAAATGCCATGACTGATATTACAGGTTTTGGATTACTGGGGCATTTAATTGAAATGGCTGAAGGCGCCAATTTAACAGCAGAAATTGATTGGAAAAATGTTCCTTATTTTGATTTTATAGCTAGCTATTTACAAAAAAACATTATTCCTGATAACACCTATAGAAACTGGAATGCTTACGAGAAAATTGTAAGTGGATTAAATGACATGAAAGCATTTCAAATTTTGAACGATCCGCAAACTAGTGGCGGATTATTAATAAGTGTAAACCCAGCAAACCAACAAGCTTTAATTGATTTATTCAATCAAAATGGAATGCAAGATTTTATAAAACCAATTGGCGTTTTTAAAGAAGCATCAGCTTTTAAAGTAAATGTAAATTTGTAATTGTAT
>CAIUQQ010000328.1 GCA_903901345.1 uncultured Bacteroidota bacterium
AAATCTAATGGTAAAATACTGGGTAAAATTATTAAAAATTGGTAATGTTTTTACTATATTTGTACTTATAATTAATGTTAGATGAACCAAGAAGACACTTTTGAATTATTTACTATTTTATTAAATTCTTTGAAAAATAGAGGTTTGAGAAAAACAATAAACATCTTAAATAACTACAAAATTGAAAAAATAGAATTAGAAGAAAAAACTCTAAAAATTGTCGACATGGTATGTATTGAATTTAATACATCGTTTTCAGAAGTATATAATTCAAAATATAGTAGAGGTGAAAATAAGTACATTGTTGGCTTTATTGTTTATTATCTATATCAAACTCATACTTTAAGGGAAATACAAAATAGTGTATTTACATCATTGTCAAAGGGGTTATTGTCTGCGTATAAGCAGTTAATATTTGATTTAGAAAAAAACAAAATTGACAATTCAAGTTATATAAAAATAAAGAACAAATTAGACTTAAAATTAATAAATTAAAACAATGGCAAAAGCAAAAAAAACAGAAGAAGCAGAAGACTTTGATTTTAACCAAGAAGCAAATTACAATCCATTTTTGGATAGCGTAAACGAGAAACCATATAGCCAAGTTAATGTTAGTGCTTCGCCAAATCAATTGAATTTTGGTATTGACGAACCTACATACGAACCACAAAGTTTAGATAGTCAATACAATCCGTATAATGACTTAAATGATAATGACGAAGAAGAATTAGGCGGTAATACATTAAATCCTGCTTTATCTCCGTTGTCTGATGCAGAAAGGGAAGCAAGTGCAAAACAAATGTCTGAAATGACAATTGATGCTTATAAACAATTGCACGTTTTTGCAAACACAATGTTGCAATTTCCACAAAAAAAATTAAAAAAACTTGAAAGTGAAGGTGCAATTGATTTGAGCGTTCCAATACCTTATGAAGAAGGCAAGACAATTACGGCTAACGAATTTATAGCTGAATTTAACGAGCAAAATAAAGATGCTTTATATGTTGATAAAGAATTTGAGAAACAAGTAAAGCCACCATTAGCAAGAGTATTTAAGAAAAATGGTATTGGCTTGTCTGATGAACAAACTTTGATATACTTATTTAGTAAGGATATAATTCTAAAAGGTGTTATGGTTGCACAAATCCAATCGTCAATTAATCAATTTATTGATAATTTGAAAGAAACTACACAAGCATACAAAGAAGGTAATTATAGACCTCAACAACAACAACCACAACCACAATCAAGACAACAAAGTACACAAAATTATGATGATGCCAATTTTAATTTTGATACAAATGAAACCATCGTAAATAATACAATTAACAAGCAAAGTGTACCCAAAACTGGTAAAGATAGATTGTTTGAACAAAAAAAGAAAGAGAAAATTTGGGAACAAAACGCCCAAGTTAATAATACTGAATCTTACAAAGATAAACTAAAAGGTAAGAGGGGTAGACCCAAAAAAATGGATAATGTAGATATTGTAGAAATAATTGTGCCTAATGATGCAGAAGATTATAGCACTAATATAGACAGTTTAGATTAATTTATATGATAGTTTTAAATGAAGATTGGAAAGATTTTAAGCAATTATTACGAAGTAATTGCTTGACTTTTTTTAACTTTTATACAGAAGACTTATATAT
>CAIUQQ010000329.1 GCA_903901345.1 uncultured Bacteroidota bacterium
CCTTGTTATTTACCTGCTACTCCTTTTGGAATTATCAAATTATTAGAATATTATAAAATTGAAACTTCAGGTAAAAATTGTGTAGTTATTGGCCGTAGCGATATTGTTGGAAAACCAATGGCTGCATTAATGCTTGGCAAAAACTGTACGGTAACAATTTGCCATAGCAAAACTGTTGACATCAATTCATTTACTCAAAAAGCTGATATAGTTATTGCCGCTGTGGGAATTCCTAATTATGTTAAAGCAGAAATGATAAAAGAAGGTGCAGTTGTGATAGATGTTGGTATTACCAGAGTAGACGATGATTCTGAAAAAGGATATAAACTAATAGGTGACGTAGATTTTAACAGCGCTGCAACAAAAGCAAGTTTTATTACTCCGGTTCCTGGTGGCGTTGGCCCTATGACACGTGTTGGCTTATTGCTTAACACATTAATGGCAATAAAAAACAAATAGTTTTTTTTATCGTTTTAAAAAACTTATCGGCTATTCAATGAAATCATTTTTACTGTTATTTTCCATTTTTCCTTTTTTAATTTTCGGTCAAAATATACCTAAAATTGGCAATGATACCATACTAGATATTGGCGAATGGAATATTGAATGGTTTGGTGATACTAGTTATGGCCCAACTGATGAAACCTTACAGTTTAACAATGTAAAAGCGGTAATAGAAAAAACAGATTTGGATGTATTGGCTTTGGAAGAAATGAGTAATCCTGCTTCATTTATTTCATTAACTAATAGTTTACCTAATTATTCAAGTGTAAACAGTACCTTCTCACAAACTCAAAAAATGTGCCTATTCTACAAAAAAAACATGTTTAATTTTATCAATGCGGAACATATTTTAGCAAGTAGTAATTACGATTTTGCAAGCCGACTGCCTTTAATGGTAACACTTTCCTCCAAAGGCGATAGTTTGAATATTGATACCATGTATTTTATTGTGGTGCATTTAAAAGCAAATAGCGATGCTACAGCTGCTGCAAAACTAGAATCGTATAACAGAAGAAGAAGAGCTGCCGATGCATTAAAAGTTTATATTGAAAGTACACTTTTAAATAAAAAATATTTCATACTTGGCGATTGGAATGATCGGCTTGATTATTCAATTCACAATGGAATTGATAGCACACCATTTAAGCAATTATTAGATGCTAAATATAATTTTACCACTAAACCCTTAGCCGATGCAGGAAAAAGCAGTTATGCTTTTATCAATGGATTTATAGACCACATGCTAATTTCACCACGAATGGATTCGTTTTATATAAAACAAAGCATGGGAGTTTTAGATAATTTAGGGCAGTTTATTAATAATTTTAGCAATAATACATCAGACCATTACCCTATTTATGGTAGGTTTTTATTGAACAAAATAAAGTACGTAACTCCAATAGATACAATTCCTCCCGATACCTCCCATGTTAACATTGCTGAGATAAATAAAAAGAATAAAATCATCATTTATCCTAATCCAGCCAACGAAAATATTACGATAGAATATAACGGATTTGAAAAAGAATTTATATTAGAGTTATTTGACTTTTCGGGTAAGCTAATTGATTCAAAAACCATGAATTCAACTATTTTAACTATGAATTTAACTAATTACTCTAAAGGATTTTACACTTTAAAAATTGAAAATTCATTTTTTAAATTATTGCTCGAATAACTAATACTTTTTACTTCACTTCTCATTGCTCAACTCCCAAGTGCTCAATTCTCAATGCTCAATTCCTTATTTTACTCCACTTTTTGACCGTCTTCTCTTGGCCCTCTGAGGTGAATAACCAATCCATTTAAAAAATTACGAAGAATTTGATCGCCACAAGGTTTAAAATTTGGATGGTCGTCTTTTCTGAAAATTGCACCTAATTCACTTTCAGAAATTTTAAAATCTACTAACTTTAAAATAGCAATGATATCATCGTTTTTTAAATGTAATGCTACACGCAATTTTTTAAATATATCGTTATTACTCATAATTTATTTTTATATTTGAATTGGCATCAAACATAATTCTTATAATTCTAAAAATGGTTATTGAAAATTATAAATTTAAAAGGCTTTCAAGATATGAACATCTCAAAAAACAAATAAAACATGTGTTTTCATTCAAAACAAGGTAAAGATGCCCAAACATTAGAAAAACGATTCAAAGCAAAGCTAAAATCGAGTGATTTATTGGTAACAGCTGACCGATTTAATGGATTTACTTTTCCAAAAACGCCTGTAATTACTAATCAAAACAAATTAGAAATTCAATTATTCAATTGGGGATTAATTCCAACTTGGGCAAAAGATGAAAATATAAGAGCAGGCACTTTAAATGCTAGAATTGAAACAATATCTGATTTACCTTCGTTTAAAAACAACGTAAAAAACAGGTGTTTAATATTAGCTGATGGCTTTTATGAATGGAAATGGCTAGATGAAAAAGGCAAAGAAAAACAACAATATTTAATTTCATTGCCCAATGATGAGCCATTTGCTTTTGCAGGTATTTACAGCGAATGGACGAACAAAAACACAGGTGAATTATTGCAAACTTATTCCATAATTACTACAGAAGCTAACCCGTTTATGGCCGAAATTCATAATACAAAAAAGAGAATGCCTATAATATTAACCCCTCAAAATGAAAATGATTGGCTGAATGAAACAATCAATCCATTAACATTTAAAACGTGTAATATCCATTTGAAAGCTATTGCTATTTAATAGAAAATCTATTTTACAGGTTGTTTTATTTCATTGATATTATGCTTAATTGATTCAAACAATTTCAATGTTTTTTCATCCATTTTAGATTTTATAGTATCTAATTTAAGCTCCAAACTATTATACTTGGCAAGGGTTTCAGCCATTTTAGTTCTGGTAAATTCTGTAAAAGTGTCAAATATATTTGAATGCAGTGCAACGACTGTATCTTCTAAATTTAATCCTTGAAGTTCATCACTTTTTATATCACCCATTAAAATGGTGTCGCCATAAAGCACTTCAACATAATTTTTATTTACTGCCAATAATGAATCAGTATATACTTTAAAAGAATTTACCTCTGCTTTTATTTTATCTTGCTCTGATTCACACGAGAAAATAAATGTTAAAAATAAAATTGCTGTAAGAGTTTTTGATTTCATCAATTATTTAATGGGTTGCTTAATTTCGTTCATTTTTTGTTTGATAGATTCAAATAACTCTGAGGTTTTTGCATCCATTTTAGCTTTTGCTGAATCCAAATGTTGTTCCATTGCATTGTATTTCTCAATCGTTGGTTTTATGTTGATTGTATAATTATATTGCGAAGTATCAAATAAATTTGAATGTGCTACAATAACTGTA
Source organism: uncultured Bacteroidota bacterium (assembly GCA_903901345.1). Classification (GTDB taxonomy): domain Bacteria; phylum Bacteroidota; class Bacteroidia; order UKL13-3; family UKL13-3; genus JAAFJM01. The sequence continues at coordinate 3,355 of CAIUQQ010000329.1, forward strand.
TCTAAAACAACCAAAGATGGATCTTCGGCAGACGGACTTTCAACATAAGTTGTATCTGTACCATTTAAATATTTATTATTGGCTTCTAATAACGAATCAGTATATTCTTTAAATGTTTTGAACTCAACATTTGTGCTAACATTTGGGTTTCCACAAGCGAAGATAAATGTTAAAAATAGAATTGATAAAAAGGTTTTAGTTTTCATAATTTGTAGTTTCAATTGGTTTACAATAAAACCAATTAAAACTACAATAAAAAGTATTTGTTTTATTTACAAAAAAATTAACAAATACGTTCAAAATCTAACTTACCGTAAAAGTTTTATAGGATGGTTTGCTTAAAATGTAGCTTTAAATTTCAATCAAAAATCACATTTCACAAATCAAAAATTATTACTGTATTCTAACCAAAGTTTCCAACAAAAAAGCCCAATATTTTTGAACTGAACTTATTTGCACACACTCATCGGGCGAGTGCGCTCCACGAATATTTGGCCCAAATGATATCATTTCAATATTTGGATAATTAGTTCCTAAAATACCACATTCCAAACCAGCATGACAAGCACTTACCAATGCATTTTCATTGTAACGTTCATGGTATAAATTACTCATTAGTTTTACAATAGCGGCATCAGGCTTTGGCGCCCAACCTGGGTAAGAACCATTGAAACCAACCTGCGCATCCATTAATTCAAAACAAGCTTTTAAACCATTAGCTAAGTCCATTTTCTCGGAATCAACAGAGCTGCGTGTTAAACATTGAATGCTATATGTTCCTTGTTTTACTAATACCCTGGCTAAGTTATTGGAAGTTTGAACCAATCCTGAAATTTCCGGACTCATTCTATAAATTCCATTTGCGCAGCTGTAAATACTTCTCAATAATTTATCTTGAAATTGTTTTTCAAATACAACAGTTGGCAGTTCATTTTCTTCCAATAAAATGACCAAGTATGGGTCAGTAGTTTTATATTCAGCTTTAAGAATTTGCTCTTGATTTTTTATAAAATTTATAAAATTATTTTCATTGCCTTTTGGCAATACCACTAACGCAAACGACTCACGCGGAATGGCATTTCTTAAACTTCCGCCATCAATGGTATTTATTAATAAACCAAATTCAGTTGCTGCTTGCAATAAAATTCTGTTCATTAATTTATTGGCATTTCCTCTGCCTTTATAAATATCCATTCCTGAATGTCCGCCTGTTAAACCTTTAACAGTAATACGTTTTGAAATGGTATTTGCATCAATTTCTATTTCAGTATAATTTCCAGTTGCTGTTACATCTACTCCACCAGCACAACCAATGGTTAATTCATTGTCGTCTTCAGTGTCCAAGTTCAACATTATTTTAGCATCTAGCAAACCACCTTTTAAACCCAAAGCACCCGTCATTCCTGTTTCTTCATCTATGGTAAACAATGCTTCAATAGCTGGGTGAGGAATGGTTTTAGAAGCCAAAATAGTCATAATAGAAGCTACTCCAATTCCATTATCAGCACCTAAAGTAGTTCCTTTTGCTTTTACCCAATCGCCATCTACAAACATGTCAATTCCTTGCGTATCAAAATCAAAATTAGTATCACCATTCTTTTGATGCACCATGTCTAAATGACTTTGCAAAGCAACCACCACTTTGTTTTCATAACCAATAGTTGCAGGTTTTTTAATAATTACATTTCCAGTTTCATCCTTTATGGTTTCAAATCCTAAGTTTTTACCAAAATTCATCATAAACTCAATCACTCTTTCTTCCTTTTTTGAAGGACGAGGTACTGCGTTTAAATCAGCAAAATTGTTCCAAAGTTCCTTTGGCTCTAGTTCTCTAACAGTGTTATTCATTTTTTTAGTTTATTGGTTTATTGGTTAACAAGTTTATTGGTTAACAAGTTTATTGGTTAACAAGTTTATTGGTTAACAGGTTTATTGGTTAACAAGTTTAATGTGATTTCAAATCTAAAATATCTTTTCAACTAATCAACTAATCAACTGACAACTGACAACCATCAACTAATCAATTATTTACGTTCACCAATTTGCTGACGCCACATGGCATAATACAAACCTTTTTCTTGCACTAATTCTTCGTGTTTTCCGGTTTCAATAATTTCACCTTTTTCCAAAACAAATATTTTATCTGCATACATAATCGTTGACAATCGATGTGCAATTAACACCGTTATTTGTTCTTTTTTACTACCAATATTTTGAATGGTATTGGTTATTTCTTCTTCAGTAATAGAATCTAATGCCGAAGTTGCTTCATCAAACACTAATAAATTGGGCTTGCGCAATAATGAACGAGCAATAGACAAACGTTGTTTTTCGCCACCGCTTAATTTCATTCCACCTTCGCCAATAACTGTTTCTATTCCTTTTTCACTTCTGGCCAATAAATTATTACAACTAGCCATTTCTAAAGCTTCATTTATTTGTATTTTGGTAGCATTTGGTTTTACAAACAACAAATTTTCTTTAATTGTACCGCTAAACAACTGCGTGTCTTGTGTTACAAATCCTAATTGACTGCGAAGTTCATCTATATCAATTTCATTATAGTTTATGTTATTATAAACCACGTTTCCTTCCAAGGGAGTATAAAGTCCAACTAATAATTTAACTAAAGTACTTTTACCACTTCCACTTGGGCCAACAAAAGCAATGGTCTCACCTTTATTTACCGAAAATGAAATGTTGTTTAATGCTTTAAATGAAGCAGTTTTATGCTGAAAAACTACATTTTCAAAACGCATGGTATTGATAGCATTCAACGGCTTTGGATTGATTGGTTTTACTTCTATTGGCGATGCCAATATTTTTTGAAAATTAGTTAACGATGCTTCTGCTTCTCTATAACTCAATATTACATTTCCCATTTCTTGCAATGGATTAAAAATAAAGAATGAAAAGAATTGTAAAGTGATAATTTGAGCAACTACTAATTCGCCTTTAAAAACCAAGTACATTAAAAAAAACATGATTGCTTGGCGCAATGTATTTACAAATGTTCCTTGAACAAATGAAATACTTCTAATACTTCGTACTTTTTTAAGTTCTAATTGTAATATTTTTTTAGTAGAAAGCTTTAATCGTTTTGTTTCTTGATTTGTTAAACCTAAACTTTTTACTAATTCTATATTTCTCAAACTTTCAGTTGTTGTTCCCGCCAATAGCTTGGTTTCAGCTACTATTGTAGTTTGAACTTTCTTAATTTTTTTTGATAAATAATTAGTAATTGTAGCTAATATTAAACTCGAAACTAAGTAAATAATAATTAGAAATGAATTGACTTGAATGGCATAAATAATTACAAAAACGATTCCTACCACCGAGAAAAATAACACATTTATAAAAATGGTAATGAACTTTTCCGTATCGGTTCTTACTTTTTGCAATATGTTTAAGGTTTCGCCACTTCGTTGATCTTCAAACTCACTGAACGATATTTGTAAAGTATGTTTTAAGCCATCGGTATACATATCGGCTCCTAAACTTTGAATCACTAAGCTTACAAAATAATCTTGAAATGCTTTTGCAATCCTACTTACCATTGCCACACTTATAGATGCAAAAATTAAAAAACCAGCCCCTTTAAGAAATTCATCAAAAGTGTATTTCAAAGGATTGGCAGCATAATTTCCTATTAATTTACCAAATATAATTGGATCTAACAATGAAAATCCTTGGTTTATTAATGCAAAAACAATTGATATAACAACAAGTTTTTTATACTTCCGTAAATAGAATAATAATAATTTCATGGAGAAAATTTACAAATAAAATGGCTGCAATAATACAGCCATTTATGTATAACATTAATTTTATTTTTGAAATATTATTTAGTTTAATTGAAAAAACTTTTAAATTCCTATTTCATTTTAAAGCAAAAAAAAACTAAACTTCAAAAAGCTTAGTTTTTTTAAAAATTAACTAAATATAAAAACTTAGTTTTTTGTAAATGTTTTAGATATTACTTTTTCATCGTCCTTAAAACGTAAAAAATAAATACCATTCGACAATTCTTCAATATTTACGTTTGCTTGTCCACCATTTAAAGTAAATGTTTTTACTTTACTTCCTAAAATATTATAAATTTCTACTTGAAATGATTCTTTTGAAAAATACTTTAAAAACAATTCATCTTTAGCAGGATTTGGATAAAAACTAAATTCTTTGTTTTGTTTAACTTCTTTAACAGCAACACCCCAAACCTTACCTTCAACAGTAATTGTATCGACAAACGAAGTTTTTGCACTTTTAACTATTATTCTGGTGGTTCCATTTCCAGGAGTTCCGTTAGGTGTAAAATCTATTCTAAAATTTCCGCTATTGCTTCCTACAACATTCTTCATTTTAAAACTACTTTTAAATCCTACAACACCACTACCCTCTAAACAGGTAAAAGGATCACAAATAGCCAAAACCCAAGCAGAAGGGATAGAAACTTCAATTACTTCGTAATTGAAAATTGTATCTGCTATATCAGTACTGTTATTTGTGAAATTCACATTTATTTCAATTACGTTTTTTGTACTTGCACCTTGTATTTTACTTGATTTGGGCACTAAAGTAAAATTTTGTGCTGCCACAAAATTTGAAAGTACTAAAACTGATATTATAATTGTAAATATTCTTTTCATATATGTAATTTTATTTATATTGTTGCGGCAAAAATAACTATTTTTTTCTATTAAATAAACTAAAACTTTGAGAGTTATTATCATAAATGGACCAAATTTAAATTTATTGGGCACTCGTGAAACCAATATATACGGCAATGATAGCTTTGAATCCTTTTTCAAAGTGCTTGAAACCACTAATAGTCATTTAGTTAAACTTGAATACTATCAGAGTAATGTAGAAGGAGAAATTATCAATAAAATACATGAAATAGCTTTTGAAAAAAATATTAAATATGACGGAATTATCATAAATGCCGGTGGTTATACACATACTTCTGTTTCCATTGCCGATGCCATTGCTGGAATTGATATCAAGACAATTGAAGTTCATATTTCCAATATTTTTGCCAGAGAAGAATACAGGCATGTTTCATTGTTAGCCAAAAATTGTATTGGTTCTATTAGTGGATTTGGCTTAAAAAGTTATGAATTAGCGTTGAGTTATTTTTTAAATCCTTAAAACAGTTTTATTAATTAAATTGGTCCTCAATATCACTTAATTCAAACTCTAAAGCTTTGGTTGAAATATTTATTTCAGTAAGCGAAAGTGCCAATGAAATAAGGAAAACCAATAAACTAAATCCAAAAATTACTTGCGCCCAAACTTGGTAATTTATATAAATAAAAAACATACTTAGTACGCACAAAAAAATACTAAACACCCCAAATGTTTGCATCAGTTTTATCAATTTTATTCTAATTCTTAAGTTTTTAAGCTGAGCAATTACTACTGTTTTATTTTCATTTTCTTCATTAAACTTGGTGTGTAAACTCCTAATTAAATTAGCCAACGCTAAAAACCTTGTTGTATAAGCAAGCATTAATAATGTTATAGCAGGAAAAAGTAAAGCAGGTGTGTTTATAGTAATTTCCATTAGGATTTTTTTTAATTTTATTTGCTGCAAGAAAATGAATGAAAAGTATAAAAACAAAAAAAGCTACTTAATAAAGCAGCTTTTCAATA
>CAIUQQ010000330.1 GCA_903901345.1 uncultured Bacteroidota bacterium
AAATGGTTTACCCACTTAACTTCCCCTACTTTTCTCATGCAATAATATCAATTTTTATTTTATTATTGAAAAAGGTTTTTTTAAAATAATAATTGTTTCGTAATTTCTCTATTAAAATTTAAAACAAATAAATATGTATTTTAGGTTTATTACTTTATTTCTTTTGTTTGTTTCAGCAAATAATTTGTATTCACAATGTATTAGCTGCACTTCAACAGATTCAATAAATTTGGGTTTAGTTTGGTGTCATAATTTTACTGGAAATATAAACGATGAAACTGGAAATGGATATGATGGATCTTACAATAATGGTGTTACTTTTATAAGTGATAGATTTGGGAATTCAAATGCTGCAGTTTCTTTTAATGGAAGTTCAACTAGTTATATAGAAATCAGCAAGCTTTTACCCAATATGACCTCTTTTTCTATAAGTTTTTGGGTAAAACAAAATTCAGTGGCCATAACAGGCGGATTGTTTTGGGAAGGAAACAGTACTTGCGGTGAAGATGTTTATATTGATGCTGGAAGCCAGCAAATTACAGCAAGTAAGCAAGCATCTACTTTAGTTAATTCTAGTGTGAGCTTATCTGTTCCCTCTTCTGGTTGGACACATTTTGTTTGGACTGCAAGTCCAATTCAAACCAAATTTTATAAAAATGGTGTATTAGTAAATACAATAAATAAAACGGCAAGTTGGGTTGGTAACCACTATAAACCTACTTATGGATGTTGGAATGATGGAAATATTGGCTCTTGTGGTTTTCCAAAATCTAATTTTTATATTGGTTCTTTAGATGAAGTAAGATTATATAATAGAGTTTTATCATCTGCGGAAGCGTTTAGTCTTTATAATTTAAACAGTCAAACAGTTAATATTAACGCAGGTCCAAACAAATCAATTTGTTTGGGCGATTCAGTTCAAATAAGTCCCAGTGCATCAACAGGTGCTACTTTTTTATGGTCACCTAATATATCTATCACCAATATAAATATTCTTTCTCCAAAAGTATATCCTGTTTCCAATCAAACTTATATAGTAAAAGCCAAATTGGGAAACTGCATTAGTTATGACACGATTGATGTTTTGGTTACAAATATTATTTCAAATGCTGGTTCAGATAAATATTTGTGTAAAGGAAATTCGGTTTTATTAGATGGTTTTGAAACTTTAGGAGCAACTTATTTGTGGTCACCAAACACAAATATTAGTAATATTAATATTGCTAAACCAACGGTATTTCCATTAGTTGATCAAACCTATTTTTTAAAAACTAGTTTGAATGGCTGTTCCAAAACAGATTCTGTAATTGTTTCTGTATCTAGGTCATTTTCTTATGCAGGTGAAGACAAATCAGTTTGCTTTGGAGATTCAATACAATTAAATGGTCGATATTTGGGTTCTTCATTTGCATGGATTAACAGTAGCGCTATAAAAGATACTAGCATTATTAATCCTTGGGTTAAGCCAATTAGTAATGAAGAATTTGTATTAACTGTTGTTTCAGACTTTGGTTGTATTTTATACGATACAGTAAAAATAACGGTAATAAACAATATTCAATGTGATGCAGGTAATGATATTTTAAAATGTTTAAAAGACACTGTAGTTTTAAACGGAAAAAGCAATTCAACAATTGCTTATTGGTCACCAAATAACTTTATAGAAGACAGCATTAAACTTACAACAAAAACTTGGACGCCAACCGCTATTTCTTATGTTTTAAATTGTAGTATTGGAGCCAGTTGCTATGCATTTGACACTGTAAAAATCATTTTAAAAAAAGAACCAAAAATAATTTTAGATAGTGTGATTACAATTTGTGAAAATGCAGATTTTCAATTAAATTTAAACTATACAAATGCTAATTGGTTTTTATGGTTTCCTTCCTTAGGAGTTAGCAATATAAGTGTTTCAAATCCTTTTTTTAAATTGAATAAACCCACCAAATATATTGTTTCAATAAAAGATTCTATCGAAAATTGTCAAGTTAATGCTCAATTACTAATCAATACTTCAAAACCCATTGCCAACTTTGTTGCCTCTCCATTATTTGGAAAAGTGCCTTTTAATGTCAATACTATCAATAAAAGTATTGGGGCTAAAAAATCAATTTGGATTTTTGAAGGAACTAAAACCGATACTAATTACAGTAATATAACCTATTTGTATTCAGACACAGGAAGAACAAATATTGTATTAATAGTGTTCGATTCTATTGGTTGTTCTGACACAATAACAAAAGAAATTTTATCATATGACGGAGGTAATTTGTTTATTCCAAATGTGTTTACACCCAACAATGATGAAAACAATAATTTATTTGAACCTATATATAACAAAATATTTTTTGTAAAGTTAAACATGCAAATTTATAATAGATGGGGGCAACAATTATATGAAGCAAATATTCCCAATGGTAAGTGGTGGGATGGAACTTTTAACAATGATTTTTGTCCCGATGGAGTTTATTTTTACTTGCTAAACACTACAAATATAATTGGCGAACAAAAACAATATCATGGAACTGTAACTTTGCTGAGGTAAAAACTAAAAAAAAAGCTAAGAATTGTAAGCTATTTAGGAACAATAAATTTGATGTTTCTCAAATTATCTTAACAAAGTTACAGTGCCATGATATTTAAAAACTTCATTGGTTATTGTTTCCATTTCAAAAAGGTAATAGTAAACACCATCTGAACAAGGATTTCCTTTATAAGTTCCGTCCCATCCATTATTATCAGGATTTGTAAATTCGTAAACTAAACCTCCCCATCTGTTCCAAATAGTTCCTTTAAAATGTTTTATTTGGCTAGTATCAGAATTTACAATATTAAATAATTCGTTTAAATTATCCCCGTTTGGAGTAAACACATTTGGAATACTAATTATTAAATCATCGTAAACTGTTATTTCATTAAAGGCAGAATCTTTACAACCAATAGCGTCTGTAACCAATAGTTTTACATTGTATTTACCAGCTTTTGTAAATATGGTTTTTGGGTTCAATAAATTGGAATTTTCTGTATTTCCAAAAGTCCAAAAACTATTTATATTTACAGGTAAACTATTGTTTTTAAATAAAATAGTTAATGGTGAATGGCCACTAGAAGTTGAAACTGTAAAATTTGCTTTTGGTTTACTAACGTTTATATTTAACGTATCATTTACAAAACAATTTGTTTGTGAATTTTCAGCTTTAACTATGTATTTGATGTTATTATTGGGTTTAATAGTTGGATTTTTAAGGGAATTATTGTCCAAAAATTGAGCGGGATTCCAAGTAAATTTATCAGCATTAGAGGTAGCATTTACCAAATAAGTTTCTCCAATGCATATTGTTTTATCTAATCCCAAATCAAGAGTAGGAATTTCATTTACAGTAATAATAATTGTATCTTCTGAAGTGCAAATTCCAGCAACAGATTTTAAAATATATTGAGTAGTTGTTTTAGGACTTGCATAAGGATTTGGCACATTATTTTGACTTAGGCCAATACTTGGATTCCATGTAAAAGAATTTCCTCCTGTACCAAATAATTGAACACTGTCATTTTTGCACAAACTAACGTCTTTACCTGCATTAGTAATTAAAGTATTGGTAATAAAAACTTCTACAGAATCTAGTTTTTGTTTACAAGCACCATTGCTTACTAAAACATAATATTTGGTGTTAATTAAAGGCTTTGCAATCGGATTATAAACACTTGTATCGTTTAGTGAATTATTACTTAACCACTCATATTTGGTGCCACCACTTGCATTTAATTGTACACTATCGCCAACACAAATACTTTGATCTAAGCCAGCATCTGGTGTAATTGTTACTATGTTTATACTTATTGTGTCTTTGTTAGAACAAGTTCCAATAAATCCGGTTACTATAAACGAAACATTGGTGATTGGCTTGGCTATTGGATTAAAAATGGTATCATTATTTAAAAATACGCCATTATTCCATAAATATTTATTTGCACCAGAAACACTTAATTGTACACTATCACCTTTGCAAATAGTAGTTAAGCCTGTTGCAATTACAATAGGTTTTGGAGTTATATTTACCCTAACCGTATCTTTATCTTCGCACAGCCCATCGGTAACAGTTAAAATATAATCACGGGTAATGTTAGTTCTTGTAAATGGATTTAAAATGGTATCATTACTTAAAAATTGTGGGTTATTCCAATTTAATTTTGGCCCTCCAGCACCAGTTAACTGAACACTATCGCCAATACAAATATTTTTATCAATACCTGCATTAGCATTTAAAGTAGATTGATAATTATATAAACTAACTACTTCGCTGTACGACAAAACCCTGTTGTAAATTCTTATGTCATCAATTTTCCCTGTATAGTAATCTGTAAATCCAGGATCGTCCTTGCCAATATAAAGTGGATTGTTGGTGCTTAATGAAAATGGAGATGGACTAGAATTTTGGCCAATTAAAACACCGTTTTTATAATAACTTAAAGTGTTTCCATTCATTGTAACCACAAAAAAATCCCATTGATTTAAACCATTTGTTCCAATAAAATAATCCCAAATTTTGTTATTTATAATTCCAGAAATTCCTGTACCTATTAAAGAAACCCTATAGTTACAAGTTGTGGCAGAATTTGATTTACTTAAAATAGATCCGTAATTAACACCAAACCAAGTAGACCAAGAAGTTGTATATGCCCAAAAAGCAATGGTGCTGCTTGTAGTTGGCGTTGATAAACTTACCGAATTTGGAACATAAATATAAGTACTTCCATTAAAATAATAAGCCGAATTAGGATTTCCAAATCTATCAGTAGTTAATATTGCTCCATTGTTAGTTCCGTGGTTACTAAATCCTGATTGATCCTGCGAATTTCCATTAAACGGATAACATGCTACAAGCCCATTGTTAATAGGATTTGCTATTGCACAATGATTACAAACTACCTGAGAAAATAAATTTTCAGTTAAAATAATTAAAACTAATAATATTATTGAGTTTGATATTTTCATTTTATATTTGAAAAAACTTGGACAATAATAAATTAAAAAAGAACATAAAAAAACATTAAAATTTGAAAATTCTGCTACTCGACAATTACGATTCCTTTACTCACATGCTTAAAGATTATTTGGAGCAATGTGGTGCAAATTGTTTGTTGTTTAGGAACGATAAAATTACTATTGCTGAAATAACATTATTAACTTTTGATGCCATTGTTATTTCACCTGGTCCAAAGGAGCCAAAAGATGCTGGCATTGTGATGGAGTTAATTGCGACATTTTACAAAACTAAGCCAATTTTTGGTGTTTGTTTGGGTCATCAAGCCATTGCCGAATTTTTTGGTGCTAGCTTAAATAAAGCAATATTGCCAAGGCACGGAAAAGTAGATTTAGTCATTCATTATGGTGATAAAATGTTTCAAAATGTACCTGAAAAATTTGAAGCTACACGCTATCATTCTTTAGTAATAAATAATTTACCCAACGAATTAATTGCAACTGCCAGTTGCAATAATGAATTAATGGCATTTAAGCATAAAAACTTACCCATTTGGGCAGTACAATTTCATCCGGAAAGTTGCCAAACATTTTATGGATTGCAAATAATTAGCAATTTTGTATCAATGGTAAAAAATCAAATCCATTAAAACGCAGCTGTATTTTATTTTAAATATTGGAAAGCAAAAAAGTCTAATTATATTTGTTCTAAACCATTGTTTTTAAATGTTTGCATATCAATTAATAAGTAACGAAATATTTGCCCTTAAACCGAGTGATTCGGCTGCCAATGCTTTGGTATTTATGGAAGATTGGCAAGTAAAAGATTTGCCAATCGTTCAGAATTTAAAAGTTATTGGAATGGTAAATGAGCAAATTTTATTAAACAATGAAAACGAAAACTTAGTCAATGTTTTAAATCCAACGCCCATTTATTGTTTTGAAAACACGCATTTTTACGATGTTTTAAAAATCATTTTCAATTCAAATTTGAGTACTATTCCAGTTGTAGATGCTGAACAAAATTTTAAAGGAATTATTGCTGCTAAAGATTTAGCAAAGCTGCTTTATCAAAATAGTAGCTTAAATCAAGATGGTGGAATTATAGTTTTGCAAATGAATGCTCACAACTATTCGTTGGCAGAAATAGCGAGAATTACAGAAGTGAATAATGCTAAAATATTATATGCTCATGTGTTTCCTTTGGCCGATGAAAACAACAATGTTCAGGTTTCGTTAAAATATAATATTATTGATTTAAAGTACATCATTGCTACTTTTGAAAGATTTAATTATCAAATTATTTTTAGCACACCAAATTTAAATGAAGACGATTCCACCAACAAAAAGTTTGATTGGTTAATGAAGTATTTGAATACATAAAAACGATGAATTTAGCCATTTTTGGTAGATATTTTAAAGAAGAACGCTATACCGAACTTCAACAGTTTTTCAATTATTTAGAAAACAGCGATATTACTTTTTCTGTTTACCGAAAGTTTTTGGAAGATGGATTAAGAAACGGGCTAAATGTGTCGCCTAAAACCAAAACTTTTGATACTTATAAAGACTTTACAAAAACAGATTATGATTTTGTAGTAAGCATTGGTGGCGATGGAACTATCCTAATGTGTTTGGAGTTTGTAAGGGAAAAAGAAACACCAATTATTGGTATCAATACCGGAAGATTAGGTTTTTTGGCTGGGGTTTCAGCAGGTGATGCCATTAATATGGTTGAAGAATTAAAAAAAGGCAGCTACAGCATTGATTCAAGAACAGTTTTAAAGTTAGATAGCAATAAACCAAATATGTTTGGTGGTGTAAAATATGCCTTGAACGATTTTGTAATTCACAAAAAAGACAGTTCAAGTATGATTACCATTCACACTTTTATCAATGGCGAATTTTTAAATTCTTATTGGAGCGATGGATTAATTGTTTCTACTCCAACTGGTTCTACCGGTTATAATTTAAGTTGTGGCGGTCCAATTTTATATCCTTCCTCTGCCAGTTTTGTAATTACTCCCATTGCACCGCATAACTTAAACGTGCGTCCAATTATTATTTCTGACAATAATGTAATTTCATTTCAAGTAGAAGGCCGTAGCACTTCGTTTTTAGCTACTTTAGATTCCCGTTCTGAAAGCATAGAATCAGATTCGGAATTAGCAGTTAGCAAAGCAAATTTTAAAATGAATTTGGTTCGGTTAAACAATGAAAATTATTTAAAAACCCTTCGAGAAAAACTAATGTGGGGAATTGACAATAGAAATTTTAGAAATAGTTAAAAAAAAAGATGCGGTAAAATTAATTACCGCATCTTTTTTTGTTTTATATAAATTAGTTCCTTGAATAGTTAGGAGCTTCTTTAGTAATTCTTACATCGTGTGCATGGCTTTCTTTTGCACCTGCAGAAGTTATTTTTACAAATTTTGCTTGCTGTAAATCAGCAATTGTTGCTGCTCCGCAATAACCCATTCCGGCTTTTAAACCTCCTACAAATTGGTAAACTACTTCTTTTAAAGTTCCTTTAAACGGTACAATTCCAACAATTCCTTCAGGAACTAATTTAGCAATTTCGTCTTCAGCATCTTGAAAATAACGGTCTTTACTTCCTTCTTTCATGGCTTCAATACTTCCCATTCCGCGATACGATTTGAATTTACGTCCTTCATAAATTACTGTTTCTCCCGGACTTTCTTCCACGCCAGCAAAAATAGAACCCGACATAATAGAACTTGCACCAGCAGCTATGGCTTTTACCAAATCGCCACTGTATCTAATTCCACCATCGGCTATAATTGGAACACCGCTTCCCGCTATTGCTTTAGCACTTTCATAAACAGCTGTTAACTGAGGAACGCCAATTCCAGCAATAATTCTTGTGGTACAAATAGAACCTGGTCCTACACCCACTTTAACAGCATCAACACCGGCATCTACTAAAGCTTTTGCACCGCTTCCTGTAGCTACATTTCCTGCAATGATATCAATGTTTGAAAATATTTTTTTTATGCGGGCTACTTCATTTAAAACGCCTCGAGAATGGCCGTGTGCAGTGTCTATTATTACTACATCTACACCAGATTTTACCAAAGCATGAATTCTTTCTTCAGTATCTGCTGTTACTCCAACTGCAGCTCCTGAAAGTAATCGGCCATGTTTATCTTTACATGCAAATGGATGTGCTTTTACGTTTAAAATATCTTTGTAAGTAATTAATCCTTTTAGAAAATTATCTTTATCAATTACTGGTAATTTTTCAATTTTATATTGCTGTAAAATTAGTTCTGCTTGCTTAAGGTCAGTTCCTTCTGGCGCAGTAATAATTTTATCTTTGGTCATAATATCACTTACGCATTTGTTCATGTCTGTTTCAAATCGTAAATCTCTGTTAGTTAAAATACCAACTAATTTACCATTGTCGTTAATAATTGGAATGCCACCAATTTTATTTTCAGTCATTAATTTAAGCGCATCGCGTAAAGTTGCAGAATCGTGAAGCGTAACAGGATCTATTATTAATCCACTTTCGCTACGTTTTACTTTTCTAACTTCAGCAGCATGGCGTTCTATACTCATGTTTTTATGAATAATGCCAATTCCACCTTCTTGCGCCATAGCAATAGCTAATTTGCTTTCGGTAACAGTGTCCATTGCTGCAGTAACAATTGGAATTTTTATTTGAATATTTCTAGAAAGTTGTGTAGTAGTATTTACCTCGCGGGGCAATATTTCAGAATATGCGGGTAAAACTAAAACGTCATCGTAGGTTAAACCTTCGGTGTAAAATTTATCAGATTGGTTAAGCATGGCAAATAAGATTACGGGTGTTTATTTGCGGTGCAAGTTTAGGCTTCTAAGTTCGATTATTTTAAAAAAAAGGGAATTATTTTCTTCTTTTCATTAAAAATCATAAAAAAGCCCCAATTAGAATTATACCAAAACCGTTTGAGTTGCTTCTATTTTTACCAATTTTTGTCGGTATAAAATACCAATGGCTTTCTTAAAAGTTTTCTTACTCATGCCTAGCAATCGCTTAATATCGTCTGGATCGCTATTGTCGTGAAGTGCTATCACGCCATTGTGTTTTTTCAAATAATCCAATATTAATTGTGAGTTGATGTCAACGTTTTCAAATCCAATTTTCTGTAAACTTAAATCTATTAAGTTTCCTTCTTTAATTTGCTTCACGTAACCTTTTAAACTATCGCCAACTTTTATAGGGGAGTAAATTTCGTTTTTGTAAATTAAACCCTTGTATTTGTTATTAATAATGGCAAAATATCCCAAATCAAAATCTTCAAAAATTAATAAATCTACTTCCTCATTTGCTTTTAAATCGCAATCAGTATTGTCCAAATATCGGTTTAATTTTGTGGTAGCCACCAATCGGTCGGAAGTTTCATCTAAAAACAAATAAACTACATAACTTTTGTGGTCATACATTTTAGTAGCTTGTTCTTTAAATGGAACCAACAAATCTTTGTCTAATCCCCAATCCATAAAAGCACCAAACGAAGCGGCATCCACTACTTTAAGTGCAGCAAAACTATTGATTGTAATTTTGGGTGTTTGTGTTGTTGCTATTATTTTATCTTCAGAATCGTTGTAAACAAAAACATCAACTACATCTTTCAGTTGTAAATTATCTGGAGCGTATTTAAAAGGTAAAAATACTTCCTCTCCCGATGTATCAATAAGGAAAAATCCCATTGCGCTGCCTCTATTTACCAATAAATTATTTACTTCTCCTAATTTGATCATTTTGCTTGTTTTTAAAAATATTTTTCAAAACTATTTAAAATTATACAGCCTACTTCATTTTATTTAGTAAAATTGTAAACAATATTAATCCCAAAAGCTAAAAATTTTGACGAAGTTAAGTGTAAATATCAACAAGTTTGCTACCATTAGAAATGCTCGTGGCGGTAATAATCCAAATTTGGTTCAAGTAGCCATCGACTGTCAAAACTTTGGTGCTGATGGAATTACTGTTCATCCTCGACCCGATGAACGCCATATTCGATATGCCGATGTGTTTGATTTAAAGCAAATAATTACCACCGAATTTAATATTGAAGGAAATCCTTTGGAAGACAAATTTGTGCAATTGGTGTTAGACAGTAAGCCAACTCAAGTAACTTTAGTTCCCGATTCTTTGAATCAAATTACCAGTAATCATGGTTGGGATACTTTAAAAAATCACCAGTTTTTGTCTGATATTATCAAAGTTTTTAAAAACGAAGGTATCAGAACTTCCATTTTTGTAGATGCAAATTTAGAAATGATAGAAGGAGCAAAATTAACGGGAACCGATAGAATAGAACTTTATACCGAAAATTTTGCGCAGCATTTTCAAACCGATAAAGAAAATATAATTAAACCCTATACAATGGCTGCCATTCGCGCACATGAACTAGGAATGGGAATAAATGCTGGCCACGATTTAGATTTGGAAAACTTACATTTTTTTAATCAAAATATTTCAAATTTGGCCGAAGTTTCTATTGGTCATGCTTTGGTTTGCGATGCCATTTATTTAGGTTTGCATAACACCATTCAACTATATAAAAATAAATTAAAATAAACGAAAATTGATGAATAGAAACTGGCTTTATACGCTTAGCTTAACCCCAAGTTTTTTGGCCATTTATGGCAATTTATCTGGTGGTATTTTTGCCTTTGGCAATCTTGTTTTTTCACTTGTTTTTTTGGCAATTTCAGAATGGATTACCAAAGATTTTCTTTCGAACGATGCCAGCGATAATGACGATTTAATTCCTAAATTTATCCTTTTGCTTCATATTCCATTTCAATTAATGTCGGTGGCAAGTTTACTTTATGGCATTTATACGCATGTATTAACCGATTATTTTATAATAGCTGCGGCTTTAAGTACCGCTTTAAATTCTGGAACTTCGGCCATTATTGTATCGCATGAATACATTCACAGAAAAATAAAATATGAAAGAATGTTGGGTAAATTATTGTTGTTTTCAGCAGGAAATTTATATTTTTATATTGACCATTTAAAAGTTCATCACAAATGGGTTGGAACTAATAAAGACCATGCAACCGCTCGTTTTGGAGAATCATTGTATGCCTTTTTTGCACGTTCAGTTTCTGGTCAATTTTGGGGCGCTATTGATATAGAAGCACAACGATTAAAAACTGAAAATAAAATGCCCTACGGATTAGGAAATTATGTAATTAGGCAATTGGTTTTACAAGCTGTATTTATGTTTTTGGTATATTATTTTATTGGAATGATAGCTGTTGGCGCTTGGTTAATTCAATGTTTTTTTGCTAATTTTTTATTAGAATACGTGAATTACATTCAGCATTATGGATTAAGTAGAAACGAAAATCAACGGGTAACGGAAGAACACAGTTGGCAAAGCGATAAATTTGTAAGTCGCTTTGTGTTGGTTGATTTATCGCGCCATGCCGACCACCATTATTATGCTTCAAAGCCTTATCATACTTTAAAAACTTATGCTAATAGCCCCATTTTACCAACTGGTTACGCAGGTTTATTTTTTATAGCAGCCGTTCCAAAACTTTGGTTCAGTGTAATGAATAAAAAAATAAACGAAATGAATTTATCCAATAATTAATCAAAGAAATTATACATGAAAACCTATCAAAAACTTTTTGCTGCAGCATTATTATTTATCAATATTGAGCTGCAAGCGCAACAAAATTATACTGCTTATTTAAAAGACAATACCACATCGCGTGAACATTCGCTCGATATTACTAAAATGAAAGTAGAAGTGAGTTTTGCTCCAGAAAAAGGTTTGGTAAAAGGAAAAGTTACGCATAACTTTATTGTGCTTCAGCAAAAAGTAGATTCTGTTTTTTTTGATGCTCCCGCAATTACCATCAAATCTGTTTTGCATAATAACCAAAACGCAAAATTCACCATTACAAAAACAGGAGTTTGGGTAAAACCAAATGCGCCTTTAAAGTGGGACGAAACAGGTACAATTGTGTTTGAATATGAGGCTTCGCCACGCAGAGGAATTTACTTTATTGGGTGGAATGAAAAGGAAAATGCTGTTTCAAATCCTTTTGCGGTACGCAAGCAAATTTGGACACAAGGACAAGGAATTGATAACCGCCAATGGATTCCATTGTATGACGATATGAACGATAAATTTATAACCGAAACGGTCATTACATTCGATAAAAACTACCAAGTTTTATCGAACGGAACTTTTTTGGGTAAAAAAGAAAATAAAGACGGAACTTTAACGTGGAATTACACCATGACAAAACCTCATGCTGGCTATTTATTGATGCTTGCCATTGGAAAATATGCGGTGAGTGAAACAAAAACTAAAAGTGGCGTTCCTTTAAAAAATTGGTATTATCCTGAATTTAAAGAGCGAATGGAACCTACATATCGCTACACTGCGCAAATGATGGATTTTTTGGAAAAGGAAACAGGCATTAAATATCCTTGGGAAAGTTACAGCCAAGTAATGGTTCAAGATTTTATTTTTGGTGCAATGGAAAATACCACGGCTACTATTTTTGGTGATTTTTTCAATGTAGATGAACGTGCTTTTTTAGATAGAAATTACATTGGTGTAAATTGCCACGAAATGACTCACCAATGGTTTGGCGATTACATAACTGCCCGCGATAGCCGTGATGCTTGGATGCAAGAAAGTTTTGCAACGTATTATCCAAAACAATTTTATAAAGAATTAGAAGGAACGGATGAATGGGATTGGCAGCGCAGAGCGCATCAAAATTCAGCGGTAGATGCTGGAAAAAAAGATGATTACGCGGTGCGTCATACTGCTGGTGGAACTGCTAGGGTTTACCCAAAAGGTGCCGCTGTTATTAGCATGTTGGAATATGTGTTGGGTGCAGAGCAATGGAAACGTGCTTTGAATCATTACCTAAAATTGCATGCTTATGCCAATGTGGAAATGAACGATATGCAACAAGCCATTAAAGATAAATTGGGCTTAAATGCAGATTGGTTTTTTGACGAATGGATTGCCAGAGGTGGCGAACCCATTTATCAAATTCACTACGAAGATTTAACTTATAACGATGGATCAAAAGCTACTGAAATAGCCATTGAACAAGTTCAAAAAACAAATGAAACCATTCAATATTTTAAAATGCCATTGTCAATAGAAGTGCATTATACCGATGGAACTTTTGATAGCGTAAAAGAAATGCAAAGCCAAGCTTTTGAAGTAGTAAAGATTCCTAATTTGGGCAAAAAGAAAATAGCTTTTGTATTATTCGACCCTAATTCAAATATTTTAAAACAAGTAATTTTCAATAAATCGGAACAAGAATTATTTGCTCAATTAAAAGGTGCTGCTAATTATTTGGACAGATATGATGCTGTTGTTGCACTTAGAAAATCAACGATTGAAAGTAAAAGAACAGCATTGCTAGCAGCACTAAAAACCGAAAAACATTACGGAATAATCAATGAAATAGTGAATCAACTCATCAATGATACAGAAGCTGAAACGGTAAAAGCAATGCAAGGATCAATGAATCATTCAAGGTCGGTTGTGAGAGAAAATGTGTTGAATAAATTAGCTGTTATTTCCTCAAATTGGAAGCCAATTTTTGTTCGTTCGCTTTCCGATTCAAGTTACGATGTAGTGAAAACATCGATGGAAAAACTATTTGTAAATTTTCAAGACAATGAAACGGTGAACGACATTTTAAATGCTACCAAAAACACATTTGGAATGAATAATATTATTCAAATAAAACGCAATGAAATCATGGTACTTTCAGCAAATGCTGCAAATAATTTTAACAAACAACAGGCATTAGCTGAACAAAACAAATTTGCTTCATCAGCTTACGAATTTAGAACACGTTTGAATGCATTTAATAGCTTTAAAACAATGAATATTTTGAATGAAGAATTGGCAGCAAATATATTTAATGCCATGCTATCGTATAATAGTCGTTTAGCTGGTCCTGCAACAGATTTAGCGAATCATTTTTCGGGTCAATTTGAATATAAACAAGCGATGAAAAACTGGTTTGCTAATAGCAACTTTGATGCAAAACAAAAAGAAACCATAACCAATGCTTTACCGTGGATTCAATAAGAATTTCGTTCATAGAAACACTCGAAATTTTGGTTGTTTTAACCACACTTTTGTATAACTATTTTCTCATCAAACAAAACATTATTTGTTGGCTGTTTGGCTTTTTAGCTTCCCTTTTTGGCTTGATTATTTTTTACGAAAAACAATTAATAGGACAAGTAATTCTTCATGTTTTTTATACCATTATGGCTGTTTATGGTTGGTACATTTGGGGGAAAAGCAAAAAGCAAAATCCAATCATCAAATGGCCAATGATAAACCATGTTTATGTAATTGGAATGGGAGTTATTTTAACTTTTATCCTAGGAAATTTTGTGTTGAATAAATTCACCGAAAACGTAAACTTCCTTGATATCAGCATTACCTTATTTTGCTTTGTAGCTACTTTTAAAGAAGCTCACAAAATTCTTTCAGCTTGGCTTTATTGGATTGTTTTAAACTTGGCAAGCCTTATTTTATATATGCAAAGCAATTTAAAAATATACGCTTTGCTCATGTTCATTTACACCATTTTATCAATCAAAGGATATTTGGTTTGGCGAAAAAATTTGTCTGAATCAGTTCCGATACATCGGAAAGATTGATTGAACGATTTTCAGGATTTGCTATTCGTTTCGACTTCGCTCAACGACCGTGGACATTGCCTATAGTAGATGTTTTTACCAACCATAGGTAATTTAAAGTTCCGTAGGAACGACACTTTTGTAACAACGGGTTTTAACCCGTTGGAAAAACGAACAAAACCTTTTTATAAGAAAAACCCAAAATATATGCGCAAAACTGAAGGTTTTGCGCATATATTTTGGGTTTTTTGTTGTGTTTATCCTTACCTTTTACCACCAGTATCACTGGTGGCTATTGATATTAAACTCCTCTGGAGTTTTATTTTGAAAGAGGTTGGTGAACACCAACCATAATCAAAAAAATGATTCATACATTCTTACTCCACATGCAACAATAGTCCTTTTAAATATTCGCCTTCAGGATGATAAATATTGATTGGATGGTCATCGGGTTGGCTTAATTGGCGAACAATGCGAACATTTCTTTTTGTTTCGGCTGCGGCACTAAAAACTATTTTTCTAAAAAGATCTTTGTCAATATGCTGACTACAGCTAAAAGTAAAAATTAATCCGTTAGGTTTTACCTTTTCAATTCCCAATTTATTTAAACTTTGATAACCCCTAGATGCATTTGCAACCGCTCTTGAATGCTTAGCAAAAGCAGGTGGATCTAACACAATGATGTCGTATTTTTTTTCGCATTGTTTTAAATAATCAAAACAATCAAGGGCTATTCCTTCGTGGTTTGTTAAACCATTTAACGCCACATTTTGATTGCATAATTCAATGGCATCTTTGCTGCTATCTACCGAATCAACCCAAGCAGCGCCATTTTGCAAAGCAAACAAACTAAATCCGCCCGAATAACTAAAAGTATTCAAAACAGTTTTGCCTTTACTTAATTCACCAAGGGTTTTACGGTTTTCGCGTTGGTCAATAAAAAAACCAGTTTTTTGTCCTGTTTCTACATTGATATTAAACTTAACGCCATATTCTTTTCCTTCTATTGGCATGGGTAAAACAGCATCGTTTACCCAACGGTTTCCATCGGTAACTTGCTCCAATAATTGGGTGCTTTGTTTTGTTTTTAAATAAATATGGTGAAAGCCTAAACTATGCAACGCATTAAAAATAGTTTGACTAATTAACTCCACACCTTTTACCAATATTTGGCAAACAGCAGCTTGGTTATAAATATCGATAATTATTCCTGGAAAAAAATCTCCTTCCGCATGAATCAATCTGTAAATATTGGTAGTTTCAGGGTTTATAAATAACTTACGGTAATTAAAGGCACGGGTTATTTTTTCTTTCCAATAGTATTCATCAATTACCATTGGCTCGCTTGTAAATTCAAAAAGCCTGCACATAATTTGGCTATTTGGAGCAAAAAAACCGTAACCCAACAATTCATCGGCATTACTTCTCACTTCTACTATAGAACCATTTGGCGCTTTTGGCATTTGCTTTACTCCACCACTAAACACCCAAGGATGACGGTTTAGTAACGAACGTTCTCTGCCACTTTTTAAAATAATTTTTTCGTAATTCATGCAGCCGCAAAGATGCAATAAAATGTGGGAGGGACAAGACAAGCCTTTTCTCAATTATCTGTATAGTTTGCGGTACTTTCAATGTCATGGTGAGCGGAGTCGAATCCATACACGAATTTTGTGCTACCACAATTTCCAAAACATTGTAGGCAACCCATGCGGTTGCCCAATTAAATCAATACATCAAATCATTTTCTTTTAAACAAAAAAAGCTCCCGAAGGAGCTTTCTTGTTTTAGTAGTTAGGTATTATTTTACAATAGCAACCTTATTGGTTGATATCAATTTATTGTTTGAATCATAAATGGTAAGTATATAAACACCGTTTGCTAATGCTGAAACATCAATAGTTCCACTAGTTGGTGTAATAATAGACTGTCCAGTTATTGATGATAGTTTTGCTGTAAAATATCCTGGTTTTTCTAAATCAATATGCAATAAAGTAGATGCAGGATTTGGATATACTTTTAATGAATTAATTATTGGCGAAGTACTTAAAATACCTGGTGTTATAGCTATTTCACCTTTTTCAATTTTGCAATAGGTGGCTTGGGTCATACCTAATGCTTTAGCAATTACAAATTGTTTTTGTCGTCTTAATTCTCGAAAAACTTTAATTGTAGTTGCTAACTTTATATCATATTCTAAATGTCTCATGAGGGCTGGCTAAAAAAGCTCTTTTTGCAGTTGCAGGGATTGGTTTGAGTGTCGTGCAACTGCAAAATGTGCTTTTATGTGTGGTCGGTGAAAAGTGTATGTATCAAAATAAATTTTTATTTAGTTAGAATGTCGGGTATTAAATTGTCACAACGAAAATATAATAATTTATGTCCTATGTCAAGATTGTTTTTTTGTTTAGTCGCGTCTAAAGCCATTGCCTGTAACGTTTTGCAGCTACCCGAAGGTGGCGATTTTACCACTGAACTTCATTCGGAGAACTACATTTCAAATATACAATAAACTGTCTTACGAAGAACGAATCCGCCACTTTTGGGTAGATGCTGTTGTCATAACCTCTCACCCTTTTTCTTTCTTTTGCTCCTAAACCCTTGTAAAATAAGGCTTTTATCATTTTTACTATCTTAATTTGGTGCAACAAAATGTAACGAAAAGCTTGTTTTGTTATACCTAATGTTGTACCTTTGTACTCTGTTGCACCGCATTGCACAACCCTGTAAAATATTAGATATGGCATCAATCAAATTAGTACTCCGAAATGATAAAGTAGGCAAAGATGGCGAAGCACCTTTGTACCTTAGACTTATCAAAGACCGCAAAACCAAATTCATTTCTTTAGGTGTTAGGTTAGTTCCAAATGAATGGGACGAAGATAAACAAAGAGTTAAAAAGAACCACTCAAATTCTGCAAGAATAAATGCACTACTGGCACAAAAGGTTGCAGAAGCTGAAGGGCAAGTTGCAGACCTTGAAAGAAAAAAATCACAGCCATCAGCAAAGAAGTTGAAGGAAGCCATCAAAGGTAAAGATGCAACCAACTTTTTTGAATACAGCTATGCAAGATGCGAAAAACAGAAAACAACATTATCACCTGCCACTTACCGCAATTACACCAAGTACATCAGTAAGTTTGAAAAATTTATGGGTACATCAGAAGTCTATTTTGAAGACATCAATGTAACCACCCTTAAAGATTTTGCAAACCATTGTTCCAAAACTTTGAGCAATAATAACACTACAATTCACTACTCCTTAACCATCCTTTCCATTATGTTCAAGGATGCACAAAGAGAAGATATAATTCCTACCAGTTTGTACCCCTTTGATAAGTTCAGAGTAAAGAAAGAAAAGAGCAGCCGCAACTACTTAAACAAAGAGCAATTAGCAGCACTCGAAGCATTAGAAGTTTCGCAATTAGGCAAAGCACAAATTTGTAAGGATATGTTTTTGTTTGCTGTTTATGCAGGTGGTTTGAGATTTGGTGATGTAATAGAATTGCAATGGAAACATTTTTTAGCAGCAGACAATCGTATTTCTAAAGTTATCCGCAAAACAGGAAGGCAACACAGTTTTAAAATGGGAAGTGTGGCCATTGAAATACTTGATAAGTACAAGACAAAAAACAGTCAGCCCGAAGATTTTATTTTTCCAATAATGGAGTACAGCGATTTGTATTTCAAGGATAATTTTTTCAGGTCAAAAGAAACAGAACGCCACAATGCACTAACCAATTTTCACCTCAATAATTTTGGAAAGACACTCAAACTTTCGTTTTCGTTGTCCTTTCATCTTAGCCGCCATACTTTTGCCACCAGAGCATTAAACAACGGAATGAGAATAGAACACGTTTCTAAATTGATGGACCATTCAGGCATAGGCATTACACAGGTATATGCAAAAATCATCAATGAAGAATTAGATAAAGCAGTGGATCAATATTTAGGTTAAAATCATTATTTTTCGCTTTTTAAATGGCAATAATTTCAGATAATAAAATAAACGCATACATCGACAAGCTGCTCAACTTCGTTGATGGCTTGCCTATGGGCGACAATGGCAAAGCATACATCAGAGCAAAATTATTAGTGGACTTTTTAGACACTTGGCAATTTGATGATGAAGCAAACAGCTTCACCCTTGAAGAATACCTTGCTAACCCCTCATATCCACGCTTTACAGATGTTCAAACCACCTATGGCATAAAGAACACCACACAAATTGAAAGGTGGTTAGAAGGCTTTAAAACAGCATTAAAAAAGGCAAGAGGAAAAGCATTAGAAAACCATTTGAAAGAGTTAGATAATTTGCACCCAGCCTTCAAAGCTGCAAGGCTTTCAAAAAGCCTGGCAGCCATTACCCGAGCAGAACTATTTGAGAAGCATAGTATCCAATCCATCAAAGACCCGGAATGGAACAACCAACTCAAAGAAATTTTAGGTACAGAAATTACCTTTTCAAAAGAGCAAGCCGACCTACTAACAAAAGCACCGAACCCCCACCAACAAACACCGGCAAGTGAGGATGAAATATTGATAGTAGAAGAACTTGAAAACCGTTTGGCAATTGAAGCTGTGGAGTATAAGCGAAAGGTTGATGAACTTTGGGAAACAAATAAATTTGACCCCACTTATTTCGACAGCTTTATTTCTGGTCCTTTGCTTAACGAGTTTACCAAGTCCGTTTATGAAAGAATTAAGCCATTGAATAATCAGGTTATAAATCAGTACCTCAATTTATCCCTGCAACAATTCAAAACCCATACACCACCCAAAAGACATAAAGCTTTTTTGCTTAACTATCATAATACTTATTGGTTCCCGAATGTGATGGAGTACAAAGAAAATGAGTATGATGCAAAATACGCCACCCACGTTTGGAAACATTACAGCAACCATTTTCATTTATTCAAAGAAGCATTTCAAAAAATTTATGATGATTTTAAAACAGGGTTAGTAACAAATGCAGCACCATCAGCAACAACCAAAATCAAGGATGATAATTTCAATATTTTTATAAAGGCATTAGAATATAACTACCCTCTGGAACATGCACCGTTAAGTTATTACTATCAATGGCGTGACAACCTTTCTTACCTCAAAAAAGAAGTGTTGAGCAACCTCATTCACTTAGAACAGGATGCAAGAAAACCATACATCAACCGCCTAAAGTTTGAATTGAATGAAACATTGCAGCACTGCCATACAAGCCAAGAAGAATTAAATAACCTTTATACAAAATACGAAACCAGTGAAGAAGAGTTGCTTCGCAATCGTTCTTACACCAATGCTTTGCACATTGCCATTAATGATGAACCACCAAAGTTTAAAGATACTTTTGAAGAAGGTTTTAACCCCGATACAGAGAACATTCAACACACCTTTTACAATTTCCATTATGGCAAAATAATTCTTTCAGCACTTGACTTTTTAAATGAACAAGCCATTGAATATGGCTTTATTCAGAAAGAAGAAACACCTCCGCAACCCATCAAGAATAAGCCTTCGGCTTTATCTTTTCAATACATTAACCACAATACAGGTTCGCAGAACCTTACCGACCTGATGAACTCATTAAAGCGTTCCGCTTTTATTCATCAAGACACATCACTTGCCAATTTCAGAAGTATATTTTCAGCAAAAGAAATTGAACAAAAAATCATCTGGACAGGCAACATTTCCGAATTGGTACACTTTATCAAAACCTTGCACAACACAGCCAAAAAGGTAGAAGATACCAAACAAAAGCAATGGGAAATAACAATAAACTGTTTTCAAATGGCTGATGGCACAGAATTAACCAGAGATAAATTAAGGCGTCAAAAGAATGATGATGTTGCTAAAGCTGCCATCATTGAAAAAGCGGTCAATATTCTCTGATTTGCACTCTACACCTTACAAAAAGTTTTAAAAAACTTTCTGCATACATCAAACGCCAGGCTTAGCAGCTTGGCGTTTTTATTGGCATACTCTACACTCTACACCTTACTCTAAACCCTTGTCTGCAAAGGTTTTCAGCCCCTCTTTACTGCACAAATTTGCTTCCGAAATCATTCATAAACATTAAAAAATAAAAAGAAATGGAAGCAGTAATCCTCACAAAAGACCAGTATCAGGAATTAGTTGTGCGAATGGACGAAATTAAGTCCGCACTAACCGAAAAACAGAAAGAACCTAAAGATGTATTTCTTGACAATCAAGATTTCCTTCAACTGATGAACATCAGTAAACGAACCGCACAATCTTGGCGTGACGAAGGCATTATTTCATTCTCTCAGGTAGGTTCAAAAATCTACTACCGAATGAGTGATGTGCAAAAGCTATTGGATAGTAATTACAACCAAGCATTCAAAAAAAGAAAATGAGTATTAACCCTGTAAAGTTTAGAAAATGTCCATCACAAAAGAAGCCATTTTGGATAAAATAACAAGCTATGATATTTTAAACCATTATTTACAACCATACCACAACACAGGCAGATTAATAAGTGGTAAAAATATTAGCAACCCATTTATAGCACAAAAACAACAATCACCCAGTTTCAATATTTTTTGTGCATTGCCTCAACATGAGTGGAGATATAAAGATTTTGCCACAGGTGACGAAGGCAGTTGTTTTGATTGTGTAATGAAACTTTTTAATGTTTCATTTCCCGAAGCATTGCAAATAATTAACCGTGACCATTGCCTTAACTTGGAAGCTACATTCAAAACAGTTCCACAACCAAAACAAGCACCACCGGAACAAACAAAGGCAAATTTTTCTGCAAAGAAAAGGCCATTCAGCGATGCTGAATTAACCTTTTGGAATAAGTACAATATTTCCATTGAAACCTTGCAACGCTTCAATGTAGCAGCCTTAGAAGAATTTAGCAACATCAGTAAAGAAGGTAAACCATACACAGTTAAGAGCAGTTCCGAAAAATTCATTTTTGCTTATGATAACGCCACTTGGTTAAAACTCTACAAACCGTTAGATGAAAAACAATACAAGTTTCAGTATTTAGGTAATAAAGAGCAGGGTTATATTTTTGGATGGAAGCAACTACCCGACAAAGGCGAAAAGCTATTTATTACAGGTGGTGAAAAAGATGTAATGAGTTTGGCTGCACAAGGTTTCAATGCTATTTCGCTTAACAGCGAAACCGCAACTTTAGAAAAGGCAATTGCTGATGAATTGAAACTTCGTTTCAATCACATCATTGTACTTTACGATAACGATGCAACAGGCTTGAAACAATCAGAACTTTTAGCAATAACACATGGCTTTAATAAAATCACATTACCTACAATTCCGAATAACGGCAAAGACATTTCCGATTACTTCGCCTCAAGAGGCTCATTATCGGCTTTTGATGAGTTGCTTTCAGCTTCGCTTCAAGCACCTCCACCCGAAGCACTAAACCCTGATAAGGTTGTGTTTAATGCAGTAGAATTAATGGCAATGGGAAACTTAGAACCTCAATACCTCATGTCTCCAATTTTGCCACAAAAAGGCACAGCAGTTTTAGCAGGGAAACCCGACACAGGTAAAAGCCAATTTGCAAGGCAATTGTGTATTCAAGTTGCTTTAGGCTTAAAATCATTCATTGATTTTGACATTAATCCTATTCACAGCCGTTCTATTTATGTGGCTACTGAAGATAATTTAGAAAACACACGTTACTTAATGAGCAGGCAGATGAATGGCTTAAATCAAGGTCCAAAAGACAACCTGCGGTTCATCTTTGCCGATACTATGGAGCAAGAAGAAATACTGAAAGAATTGGACAACCAACTAACAATAGCAGCAGCCGATTTAGTGGTGGTAGATAGTTTTGGCGATATTTTCAAAGGAGGCGACAGCAATAACAATATGGCAATGAGGAACACAGTAAAGACCTTTGATAAAATTGCCAAAAAACACAACTGCCTTATCTTGTTTGTTCACCACATCAACAAAGGAGCATACCGCCAAGCACCAGGACAAGAGCATATACAGGGTGGTGCAGGGCTAATGCAAAAGGTAAGATTAGGTATTCAGCTTTCTGAAGGTGACAACAATACAAGATATTTCACAGTGGTAAAGGGCAACTATTGCCCAAAAGAATACAAGCAAAATTCTATCGTTTTAGATTTTTCAGAAGAAACATTTTTGTTTTCAAATACTGGTAAATTAATCCCCACATCAGAATTAGGAACACAGCCCAATGAAGATAAAAAGGAAGAAAAGTACAATGAGTTAGAAAATATTGCTCAGGAGATATTCGGTAACAAGTTAGTGACATACAGCAATTTTGTGAAGCATTTCTGTGAAATAACAGGCAAAAGCATCCCAACTGCAAAAAGAGCACACACAAACCTTAAAAAGTTAGAAATTATTGTTGAAGCAAACGGCAGCTACAGATTAGTAAACCCAAGCAGCGACACATTCTCAGAAGATGAAGAAGATGAAAATTCATTTTAGTATCAGGTATCATCGGTATCATTTGGCTTAGGGTTTTGAGACTATGATACTTGATACCAGAACAAAATTTGTACCTTTGCCATAAATATTTTAAAAGAAAGAATGTTTAAAAGTGCTCTGCCAGCTAACTGCCCTCCATCAGAAGTAGAAGAACAAGAAAAGGTTCTCTACAGATTGGTTGTGCTTGGTGACCCGGTAGAAAGTTTTAAAAATCATGTAGAATTATTCCCTGAGAATAAAGATTATCTAAAACAATGCAGGACACATGGTATTTCATTTTTTGATAACCTAAAGCCATTTGAGGACCTGCTTTCAAAAGAAAATAACACAGGAAAGGCAATTGCAAAAGTTGAAATCAAAAAAAACCACGGAGTATTAACAAAAAAACGTTCTCCTAAAGGGCATTACACTTTATGGGCTTATGACCATTTCGACCCTGCAACAGTAAATATGGAAATAGTAAAATAATGATTGACTTTAAGCAATATACAACCAATGTACCGTCTTCCCTTTTAAATGGGCTTAGACCGTATTTGCTTATAGAGTTTTATGATTACCCATATTTAACTGTTGATACTAACAATACAGGAACACTTTATTTAAACTATTATTTGTCGGGCAAAGGCGAAGTTTTCAATCATTTATTAATTGAAATAAGTGCTGAAAGATTGAAAATGCTACTTGCGGGAGATTACTCACTTAAACAAGTGTTTGATAGTCCCGAAACGGATGTAATATACCATGCTCAGTTCAATAGGGCTGGTTTAATAGTTGAGTTAGGAATAGTTGAGCTTTCATTATTTAATGAACTTAATCCTATCCTTGCTGACCATGAAATTGATTATGAATATCAGCCTGAAACTGAAACTGTTGATTTGCAATTAAAATCTGTTCAAAGGGGGCGGATTTTAGTAGATGTTTATTTACAGGCAAACTCTCTTAAATCTAGTTTAAAATATTGGGCAATTAAAAGTTTTCTTATTCCATTTTCGGAATTAGTAAGGACATCACTATTAGATAATTCTTCTCAATACACCAGCCATAATTTAGATAAAAATATAAACTTTGGCATTAATAAATTAGCAATAAATTCACTTGCTACAACACTTGAATTAAATTACAATTCTGACCTTTTTGGTAAGTCAAATGAATTAGAAAATATTACTAATCTCTTTTTAGTACTTAATGCAAAAGATGAAGAAACATTGATAAAAAGCTTTGATAATTTTTCTCATAAAAAAATAATATCTGAGTACATTAAAGTACTGAATGTTATTATTAAAAATGATGCAACACTAAACACAAAAATAGCAGCACCAAACAATTATTTTTCAGAGACATTTATTTCAAAAAAAGAGGCACAGGCGTTAAAAAAAATAATCAACGAAAAGATACCAAACGTTGAGGACACAGAAGAAATACAAGGTTATTTGCTTGAATTGAGTTTTGATAAAAGCAGTCCAACTTTTTCAATGTCAGCTTCATTAGAAGATTTAAAATACAAAGGTCATATTGACGAAACACTTATTAAGCGAATAAATCAAATTGAATTTACCTTCCTTACTAAGGAGTATAATTTCACCATTCATACATTGTATGTGCCGGAAACTTCTAAATCACCGGAAAAGATTACACGAACGCTAATTGATATTACTGAAATAGCAGAATAACAATTTCCCCTTTATCAAATTGCACTTTTTTGCTTTTATTTGACTACTTTTGACAAGTCAAAATTAGTTGAATACATGAGCTTTGGTGAAACCATACGTAAACAAAGAGAGAGCAAGAAATTACTACTTCGGCAAGCTGCTGCCTTTCTTGAAGTAGATACCGCCTTTGTAAGTAAACTCGAAAGAGGTGAACGCAATGCAAGCCGTGAACAGGTAATTAAATTAGCAGAGTTTCTTGATACACCTGCTGAACCTCTCATTACTATTTGGCTTGCAGATAAAATATCAGATACTATAAACGACAGCAAGGAGGGTGAAGAAGCCTTGAAACTTGTACTTAAAACCTATAAGAAAAAATGAGCTTAACCCCATACCACGCCAAATATTTTGCTTATGAATTAACCAAACGCTATGCTGCAAACAGTTTGCAGAAGTTCACCGCTTCGCTTGCCGATGCACAGGTTGATTTAAACCCCCATCAGGTAGATGCTGCATTGTTTGCTTTTCATTCGCCATTGTCAAAAGGGGCATTATTGGCAGATGAAGTAGGATTGGGTAAAACCATTGAAGCAGGAATTGTTATTTCTCAAAAATGGGCTGAACGCAAACGCAAAATTTTAATTATAGCACCTGCCAACCTCCGAAAGCAGTGGAACCAGGAAATTGCAGATAAATTCTTTTTACCATCCGTAATTCTCGAAGCAAAGTCATTCAATCAAGAAATTGCCAAAGCCAATTTCAATCCTTTCAATCAAACCGATAACATTGTTATTTGCTCATACCAGTTCATAAAGAGCAAAGCCATTTATGTTACAAAAGTAGATTGGGACTTAGTGGTAATTGATGAAGCACACCGTTTGCGGAATGTTTACAAAACCACCAATAAAATTGCTAAAGCAATTAAAGAAGCTGTTGCCCATGCTCCAAAGATTTTGCTAACGGCTACGCCATTGCAAAACTCTTTGTTGGAGTTATACGGCTTAGTGAGCATCATTGATGAATATGCTTTTGGAGATTTAAAAAGTTTCAAAACACAATACACCAGAATTACAGAAAATACCAGCTTTGACGACCTCAAACGCAGGTTAGAACCTATTTGCAAAAGAACATTAAGAAGACAAGTTTTAGAATACATCAACTACACAAATAGATCCTGCATATTGCAGGAATTTACCCCTCGTGATGACGAAAAGCAGTTGTATGATTTAGTTTCCGATTACTTACAAAGACCCAATTTGTATGCCTTACCTCCCGGACAGCGTACTTTAATGACTTTGATACTTCGCAAGTTGTTGGCTTCATCTACTTATGCTATTTCAGGCACATTGCAAGGCTTGGCAGATAAATTGGAAGCAACCATTGAACGACAAAGCGGACTGCCTGTAAACGTAGATGAAATATTTACCACCAATTACGAAACTTTTGAAGAACAACAAGACGAGTGGCTTGATGATGATGAAGATAGTGACAGCACAAACGGTAAGGAAGAAAAGGTTTACACACCAGATGAAATAGCTGAAATACGCCAAGAAATTGATGCTTTAAATGAGTTTAAAAAATTAGCCCAATCCATCAAGGTAAATTCAAAAGGAGAAGTTTTATTTACGGCATTAACCAAAGGTTTTGAAAAGCTACAAGAACTTGGTGCAAACAAAAAAGCCATCATTTTTACAGAGAGTACCCGAACACAGGAATACCTTAAAAACATTTTAGAAGCAAGAGGTTACAAAGATGAAATTGTGTTGTTCAATGGAAGCAACAACGACCCCAAAAGCGGACAAATTTATACAGCTTGGCTTAAAACACACGAAGGCACAGATAGAATTACAGGTTCAAGAACGGCTGATAAAAGGGCTGCATTAGTTGATTACTTCCGTGATACTGCAACCATTATGATTGCCACCGAAGCAGCAGCAGAAGGCATCAATTTACAGTTCTGTTCATTGGTAGTAAACTATGACTTGCCCTGGAACCCACAACGTATTGAACAGCGAATTGGCCGTTGCCATCGTTATGGACAAAAGTTTGATGTGGTAGTAGTCAATTTCCTAAACAATACCAATGCAGCCGACCAAAGAGTGTATCAATTGTTAGATGAAAAATTCCAATTGTTTAATGGTGTATTTGGTGCAAGTGATGAAGTATTAGGAGCAATTGAAAGCGGTGTTGATTTTGAAAAACGAATTGTAAAAATCTACCAAACTTGCAGAACAACCGAAGCCATCCAGTTAGCTTTTGACTTTTTACAGAAGGAAATGGAACCCGAAATTGAACAGGGCATTGACCTTACACGTAAAAAACTATTGGAAAACTTTGATGAAGAAGTACACGAAAAACTGAAAATCAATTTACAACAAAGCACCGATTACCTTACCAAATTTGAGAATTGGTTGTGGCAGCTTACCAAATATTTTTTAGAACCTTATGCCACATTCAACCATTCCGAAAACAGCTTCTTCCTCAATAAAAATCCATTTGCAGGTGAGGCAATTCATAAAGGACCATACAGAGTAGGCAAAAAGCATATTGGTGAAGCACACGAAACCGTTGAAGTAAATCAAAACGAAAACCTTTACCGTATTGGGCATCCATTGGCACAAAAGGTAATTAGCAATTGTAAAGAAGAAAAATTAGATATACAGGAATTGCAGTTTGATTATTCCATCAGCGATAAAAAAATATTCATTCTCGAAAACTTGGTAGGTAAGCAAGGTTGGTTACAAGCCAAAGAAATTACTATCTCCAGTTTTGAAAACGAAGACCATATTTTGTTTGCCGCTTTTGATGATGAAGGTAATACTCTTGAACCCGACCAATGCCAACGGTTGTTTTCACTTCCTGCTAAAGCAGTAAAGACAACGCTTTCATTCAGCGATGCTGAAAAGACAAAGTGTAAAGAAATATACCACACACATCAATTGGGTATCATTGAAGAAAACCGCAAACGCAACCACAACTTTTTTGATGAAGAAGTAGATAAGTTAGAAAAGTGGAGTGAAGATGTACGTAACAGCATCAAGTATGAAATAAAGGAATTGGATAAGGAAATTAAAACTAAAAAAACAGAAGCCCGAAAGTTGCTCAACTTAGAGCAGAAAGTAAAGGAACAACGGATTATAAAAGACTTGGAAAAGAAATTAGCAGAAAAGCGATACAACCAATATCAGAACGAAGATGATATTGAAAACCGAAAAGATAAATTGTTGGATGAAGTAGAACAGCGATTGAAACAACAAACAACAGAATTGGATTTATTCACCATAAGATTTAAAGTAATTTAACTATGGAAAACGAAGAATTAATTTTATTGGTTGACGAGTTAAGGGCTTTACCTAAAGAGAATGAATGGGTTGAGTTTAAATCAGGCAACGCTACTACCAATGAAAAGTTTGGCAAGTATATTTCCGCCATTTCTAATGCTGCTTGCATAAATAATCAAGCGTTTGGGTATTTAATTTTTGGTATTAACGATACTACACATCAAATAGAAGGAACTAATTTTAAGTTTAAAAATAGAAAGGAAGGAAATGGCGAGTTAGAACTATGGGTAAGACGATTACTACACCCTTCCGTTAAGTTTCAGTTTTTCCCTTGTCAGTATGGTAAATTCTATCTCGAAATTTTTAAAATACCTGCTGCGAATGGTGAGCCTACTCATTTTGAAAAAATACCCTACATAAGGTTTGATAGCAGCCTAACAGACCTTAGAAACTTTCCTCATTTCATAAAGGCTATATACAATTCACAAGAAGATTGGTCGGCAGCTATAATAGAAAAAGCAACCATAAATAATTTAGATGAAAATGCTATAAACGAAGCCCGTTTAAAGTTTAAGGAAAAAATGTCAGGCAAAGCTATTTACAACGAAATTGATAAGTGGAACAATGAAACTTTTTTAGATAAGGCCAAAATTACCATTGAAGGTAAAATAACCAATACAGCTATTTTATTGCTTGGCAAGACGGAAGCTGCTCATTTCATTTCTCCCTCTGTAGGTCAGATTACTTGGAAATTAGACACGGATGAAAAGGCGTATGAACATTTTGAAATTCCACTTTTCTCCACCGTAAATGATGTGTTGAACAGGATTAGAAATGTTAAGTACAAATTCTTTCCGAACAACCAATTAATTGCCATTGAGGTTTTAAAGTACGACCCCGAAGTTATTTTGGAAGCCTTAAATAATTGCATTGCACACCAAGATTATAGTGCCCACTCTCGTATTGTGCTTACCGAACAAACAGGTAAGCTTATCTTTAGTAACGCAGGTAATTTTTTTGAAGGTAAAGCCGATGATTACAGCTTAGGAGATAAAACCCCAAAGAAATATAGAAATAAATGGTTGGCAGATGCTATGGTAAATTTGAATATGATTGACAGCCTTGGTTTTGGTATTCATAAAATGTTCAAAAGCCAAAGGCAACGTTTTTTTCCATTGCCCGATTATGCTAAATCAAAAAGAAACGAAGTGGTGCTGGAAATATATGGACATAGTATAGATGAAAACTATTCTAAATTACTCATTGAACGAAAGGATGATTTAACCTTAACGGAAGTGGTGCTTTTAGATAAAGTGCAAAAAGCACAACCAATAACCGAAGATGCAGCAAAATTATTAAAACGAAAAGGTTTTATTGAAGGTAGAAAACCTGACTATTTCATTTCGGCTCAAATAGCTGAGGCAACTAACCAGAAAGCCGAATACATAAAAAATAGAGGTTTAAAGGATGACCATTATAAAAAATTGGTCATTGATCTTATTGGCAAATATGGTAAGGCTACTAAAGAGGATATTGACCGTTTACTTTTAGACATTCTTCCTGCGGTTTTAGATGAACAGAAGAAGAAAAACAAAGTTCGCAACTTGGTGTATGCCATGCATAAAAAAGACCAAACTATTGAAAATCAAGGAACTACAAGAAATCCTCTTTGGATTTTGAGTTCATCTAAAACCAATGATAAACACCATAATTAGACAAACTTTTAGATAAAGTTTAGATAAACAAAGCATTCGACATGAGCAAAAAAATACTACAAAAATTAGAACTCACATGGATAGGCAAGGGCAACGAACCCAAGCTGGAACCACGTATATTAATAGAAGACCCAAACAAAAGTTTTGGCGACCCCAAAAGCGAAAACATGCTGATACATGGCGATAACCTTTTGGCATTAAAAGCACTGGAAGAAAATTATTCAGGTGCAGTTAAGTGTATTTATATTGATCCTCCATACAATACTGGGCAAGCCTTTAAGCACTATGATGACGGTTTAGAACATTCATTGTGGTTGAATTTAATGTATCAGCGTATAAATATTCTGTATAAATTATTAAAAAAAGATGGAGTTCTTTTTATCAACTTGGATGAGATGGAACATGCTTATTGTAAAGTTGTTTGTGATGAAATATTTGGCAGGCAAAATTATATTGGAGATTTAATTTGGCAGAAAAGAAAAGGAGGCGGAAATGATTCAAGGTATTTTGCAATTGATCATGATTATATACTTGTTTATGCAAAATCTAAAGATAAGTTGGTACACAAAGTAAAATGGAGAGTTTCTCAGAATGAGGAGTACTTGAAACGATATAAAGAAATTGATGACAATGGAGATAGATATTATTGGGATACAATAGCGAGAGATGGGTTACAGAATCCAATTCCAGTAAGTGTAGTTTGTCCAGATGGATTTATATTGACTATAAATTCACAAAAAGCTCAAGATACAATCGAAAAAGGGTTAAAGGATGGCACTATTAGATTAATTAAAGGTAGAAATGGATGGACTCTCCATCATAGAGTTTATATGCCCGAGGGCCAAGTTTTAAGGTCAATTCTTACCGAAATAGGCACTAATAAAACCGCAGGTGATGAAATTAAAGAATTATTTGGTTCCGATAATACATTCGATTATCCGAAACCTGAAAGTTTGATTAGCAAAATCCTAGAGTTGACAACAAAAAAAGGTGATTTAGTAATAGATTCATTTCTTGGATCTGGAACTACTGCTGCAGTTGCACACAAAATGAAACGTAAATGGATAGGAATTGAATTAGGAGAACATGCAACAACCCACTGCTTACCAAGAATGCAACAAGTTGTTTCAGGTAAAGACAAAGGCGGTATATCAGAAGCTGTAAATTGGAAAGGCGGTGGTGGTTTTAAATTCTACACCCTTGCTCCATCATTGGTTCAAAAAGACAAATACGGTACTGAAATTATCAACCCACAATACAATGCCAACATGTTAGCAGCAGCAATGGCAAAGCAAGAGGGCTTCCGTTACCTACCCGATGAAAACAACTATTGGAAACAAGGCATGAGCAGTGAAAAAGATTTCATTTTTACCACTACTCAATTTGTTACAGTTGCCATGTTAGATAAGTTAACCGAAGAACTAAAACCAGGTGAAAGTTTATTGGTATGCTGCAAAAGCTTTGCAAAAGGTTGTGCCAATCGCCACACCAATATCACCATCAAAAAAATCCCACAAATGCTTTTAGGCCGTTGTGAGTTTGGCAAAGATGATTACAGTTTCAATATTGTAAACTTACCCCACAATGATGATACAGATATTGAAATAGAGGATAGCGAAGAAAGTGAAGCACCCAAAACAGAAAAGAAAACCAAAGCCAAAAAACAAAAAGACGATGATACACAATCTTCACTTTTTTAATCCAATAAGCAGCAAATAATATGAACCAAATAGCAGAAAATATAAAGCAACGTTTATCGCTTCGCAAACCCTTACAAGAGGCGTTGGATAAACTCACTCAGCTTGCAGCAGAGTTGGAGTTATCCAAAGAAGTTGACCTTAAAGCTGAACTGGAAAAAGTGCAAGCACTTTACCCCACTTGCAGCGATTTTGAGCGAGAGTTTCCATCCATTTGTTTCAGCATTGCCACAGGTGTAGGTAAAACCCGTTTGATGGGTGCTTGCATTGCTTACTTGTATTTAGAAAAAGGCATCAAGAACTTTTTTGTATTAGCCCCAAACCTTACTATTTACAACAAACTCATAGAAGATTTTGGCAATAGCAGCAATCCAAAATATGTATTCAATGGCATTGCCGATTTTGTACACAATAAGCCTGTTATCATTACAGGCGATAATTACAATCAGGTAAGTTCACTATTCAGCGAAACAGAAATCAGGATCAACATTTTCAATGTTTCCAAATTTGCAAGAGAAACCAAGCCAGTTATAGAAGGTGGCCGTAATATGGCCCCTCGTATCAAAAGGCTTTCAGAATATTTAGGGCAAAGCTATTGGGAATATCTAAGTGGCTTAAATGACTTGGTAATTTTAATGGACGAAGCTCACCGCTACCATGCCGATAAAAGTAAAGTTGCCATCAACGAATTACAACCCATTTTAGGTATTGAATTAACTGCAACACCTATTGACGAAAAAAGCAATCAGTTCAGAAATGTGGTGTATGAATACAGTTTGGCTCAGGCACTCACAGATGGCTTGTTTGTAAAGAACCCAACCATTGCCAAGCGAAGAGATTTTAGCCCCAACGGTAGAAGCATTGAAGAAATAGAAAAGATAAAATTAGAAGATGCAGTTAGTATTCACGAGGACACCAAGCAGGAATTAAAACTCTATGCTTTAAACACAGGCAAAAGATTGGTAAAGCCTTTTATATTGGTTGTTTGCAGAGATACCACACATGCAAAATCAGTATATGACCTTGTTTCTTCCAACGATTTTTATGAAGGAGCATTTGCCAATAAAGTATTACAAATTGATAGCACCACCCGAAACGAAGAATTAATTGAGCAACAATTTATTTCCTTAGAACATGAAGACAACGAAATAGAAATTGTAATCCATGTAAACATGCTCAAAGAAGGTTGGGATGTAACCAACCTTTACACCATCGTTCCATTAAGGGCTGCCAATGCTTCCATATTGGTAGAACAAACCATTGGTAGAGGTTTGCGTTTGCCATTTAGCGGAGAAAGAACAGGAAATGAGAAAGTAGATAAATTAACCGTTGTAGCACATGATAATTTCGATACGGTAATTGCAGCAGCCCAAGACCCAAATTCTATTCTAAACAAACTTAAATTCATTGAAATAGATGAAGAGCAGTTAAAGCAAAGAGTAGAAGTTGTTACAGTTCAAAATACCATTCAGCAAAACATACAGAAAGAACAGGAAGAAGTAAATAAAATAGTTGAACCAGCACAAAAGCAAAAACAGCAAAATATAGTTGATGCAAAAAAAGTGTTGGTAAATGTTATTCCGTTTTTCAATACCAATTCGCAGGTTAAAAAAGTAGATGACCTGATGAAGCCCGAAGTAAGAGCACAGGTAATGGAAGCGGTAAACAAAGAACTCAATTCAGGGCAAGGTAATTTATTTGCAGTAAGCATAGCAGCCGAAGCAGAAGTGATGTATGAAAAATTAGTTGCCGATTTCAAAAAGAACATCATCGAAATTCCACGTATGGACTTGGTGCAAGGTGAAGTAACAGCCAGCTTTGAGGATTTCGATTTAAACAGCACAGATTTCACTTATGACCAACTCAATGAGGAAATAGTAAGGATTGGCCTCAAAGACCGTAAAATGGACATTATAGAGGTTAAAAAAGGGGTGTATTATGGCAAACCAGAGAAGCTATTAATATCCGAACTAATCAACTTCTCAGAGATTGACTATGATACCAATGCCGACCTATTACACAAGTTGGCAAAACAAGCCATTGCAGAACTACTAACCAATTTAAAAGACGGTGAAGACCTCAATACATTAGTGTTTCAGTGGCGTGGAGCAATAGCAAATAAAATGTACCATCAAATGATGGAACATTTCAAACTCCACGAACCCGATTACATCAAGCCCAATGTAAAACCCTTCACCAAGATAGAAGATTGGAATTTCACTACCCTAAAAAACGAAGGACGAAAAGATTACAGAGATGATAGTTTCCCGGCAGTGCAAGTTCCTAAATACGTTTTCATAGGCTTTGAAAAATCTTGCCACTTCGAGTATAAGTTTGACAGCAGAACAGAACAAATACTTGCCATGATATTAGAAAACGACAAGGAAGTAATGAAATGGCTAAGACCAGCACCAAACCAATTCCGTATCTATTGGCATCACAACAGTAAAATTTACGAACCCGATTTTGTAGTAGAAACAGCAGATTGCATTTACCTAATTGAAACCAAAAGAGCAGACGAAATACCAAGCAACGAAGTACAGGCAAAAGCACAAGCAGCCTTAAAATACTGCAACTACGCAACCGAATACACAGCAGAATTTGGCGGTAAACAATGGAAATATGTATTAATCCCTCATGACCAGGTTAGTAAGACAAATAGTTTTAAGGGAGTGGTATCAAATAATATTTATAAGTAGAAACCATAAAATAGTATCATGAATTATTTAGGTATAAATTGTAGTGTAGAGAAAGGTTTTGGAAGAGTTATCATTGTTATTCTTAATAGTGAAAATGAAGTATTTCGTCATGTTTTTAGAAGCCCATCTGTTTTTTCTTTCAATAAAAATTCTGCTGAAATTTTGAATTGGCATAGAGATAATATAACATCATTAATAAGTCAGTTCAACATTGAAGGTGTTGTTGTAAAGAAGACGGAAAGAAATTCCTTTGTATCAAGAATTAAAAACTCAGGTATTTTTAAACTTTATTTAGAAGGCGTAATACTTTCCCTTGCAGGTAGCATTGGTAAACTAAATAAACATTTTTATAAAACAGACATACAAGCAATACTTCCTACTCCGAATGTTTTCGATTTAGATATTGAAACCATT
This sequence comes from uncultured Bacteroidota bacterium, assembly GCA_903901345.1. Classification (GTDB taxonomy): domain Bacteria; phylum Bacteroidota; class Bacteroidia; order UKL13-3; family UKL13-3; genus JAAFJM01. The sequence goes on from CAIUQQ010000330.1 coordinate 34,561, forward strand.
TGCGAACAAAACGGACTAACAAATTCATTTACAGAAATTCCAAACTCAGAGATTGAACCTACTAAAGAGGCTTTACTTGCAGTTATATCACTAAAAACAATCGTACAAGCATGATTAATACTATCGTAGAAATTGAACATCAAGCAGATTTTGAAGAACAAGGCTTTTACTCTAAATCATATTTGGCTTTAGACAAGAGATTAAATAGACATGTTGCAGTAAAAGACATCATATATGAAAATCTTACCTCAGATGATGATTTCGGTAAATACTTTGAGGAGGCATATAAACTATCAATGGCATCACACCCCCGTGTATTACCTGTTTATTATGTTGGGATAGACCATAATGGTGGCGAAGAAACTATACCTAGAATAGTCACTTGTTTTTTTAAGAAAGGTTCCTTGAATAGTTATTTACAATCCATTTATGCATCTAATAAATCAATGGCGTTAGATGAAATAATTAGATATGCTCACGACATTATCCAAGGCATGATACACCTTCATGCATTAGACATCGTTCATTTGGATTTAAAAGCTTCAAATATTTACATTGGCGATGATGGTAAAATGGTACTTGGTGATTTTGGTCAAGCAAAATTTATTAAAGATGGCATCATACATGAGCATGTAGATTTATACCCTGCTTTAGCTCCAGTAGAGGCCGTAGCAAAAAAAGCATTTGATAAAACAACAGATATTTATCAGTTTGGCCTTTTATTATATTCAATGGTATGCTATACAAAATACCGTGATACAATTGAAAATACATATAAGATAAGCACTCCACAATTAAAAGTAATCTTCAGAGAAAAACCTGCTAATGTTGCTGACCTGAAATCAGAGTTTAAAGCAAATATGAAATTGTTTAATGAAGCAATAAAAACTTCAAATTTTCCAAACAGAGCAGATTATCCATACTATGTGCCTAAAAAAATACAAGATGTCATTCATAAATGCTTAGAGCCAGTAGTTGCAAATCGTTACAATAATTTCTATGAAATACAAGCAGACTTAAATGAGTTTGTTTTTCCAAAGGGTGTTTCAGAGTATTACCAAGATTTAGTAACAAATAATATACACTTTAAGAAAGAAGAAAAAATGTGTGTAATTTCAATTGTTCCTTCAGGTGCTAAATTTGATTTAAGTGCAACTAAAAATGGACGAAATGTTGCTAAGTGTACTAAACCAAATATATCTCAAGCAAAGCTCCAGAAAATATTGCTTACATTTGCAGAGGAAATATGAAGCAATTTCATTGTAAATATTGTAATAGACCGATGGCAGTTTCCTCTTTGGAATATCGTTCAAATTCTTATTGTAATAAGTGTTTTGACGAAAGAGCCGCCAGCAAACCCGTAGCAAAGAGTAGCTTGAATACTTTTGAATTTATGGGTGAGGTTATTCCCATGTCCAATGCCAACAGTATTACTAAACCTTATAAGAAAAGTCATTTTTAGGGCATTCCCTTTCAGGTCGGGCTTTCCGCTACAATCTTTTGCGAAAAGCAAAAGGATTTCCACTTCAATCCCTAATGCAAAAAGAAGCGGTGTTCGTTCCTCACTTGTAGTTTGATACACCCCCCCCAGCCAACCGCACAGAAATACGGCTTAGTGCTTTGCAACCGCACAAGGCAAACCCTTCAAAGCACTCTATGGTATTGCAGTCAGTTTTTAACTGTCATACTTTTTGTGTGGGGTGTTGCCAACCCATACAGCACATTGCTATCCTCATTCCGCTAAAGCTCCATTGCGGTAGCAAAGAGCTGTGCCACCACACCACCCCAAACAAAAAGACATTTCACTCCAACCACCACCACCGTTCCATTTATGCCAGTATAAAAACTGCCTGAAGCTAAATAACATAATGTGGCATTATATTACTTTTTCTCCCCTGCTTATGCAAGCATCCAACCGCACAAAAAGTCATATAATAACATTATGTTAAATAGCCAATACCATAGCCATTTTGATAAAATGGAAGCCGTATTTCTTGCCAACCCACACCCCCCGAAACCACGCACCCCATCCACCCTTTTCAGCGGTGCAGGAAAAAATAAAGCATAAGTTGTTTTATTGCCAATGTGCATTCGGTAGCTTCATTCATTCGTGTCCATTCCGTTTCAGCGTTTCGTTCATTCCGCTTTGCTCCAATCTCTACACTACCTTCCACTTCATTACCACTCATTTCATTTCAGCAACCTCGATGCACCGCACAGCAAGCGTGGCTCATTCACTTCACTTCACAATACCCAAGCAGTATTCCATTCCCAACGCAATTGTTTCGTTCTGTTCAATCACCACACTTGCTTTTTCCAACCGCACTTAACTTTTGGTATGCTTTATTTTTTCCTGCGACTTGTTAGCCCCATTCCAACGCACTGTATACATCTTAATTATCACTATAAGAATAAGAAAATACAACAAACATTTTGAATACAATTATTGATTAGAATTTGAAATACTGAATACATTTTGAAATAACGAAAAGGAAAAAAATAAAAATAAAAAGTGCAGCAAAATTAGGTGGCTCACACAAGCCCACGCTGATTTAAAAACCAAAAGACTACGGCATAATGAAAGGCAAATAATCTATTTATTTTTTAATAGGTATTTGCCTTTCACCCTTCGGGACTTATTCCGTTTCCTTTTGGTTTTTAAGCCTCGCCACCTATGCAAGTGCTTTCTTTTTTTTTCTGTTTTTTTTCTTTGTCAAAAATTTTATTGGTGTTGTGCGAAGCGTAGCGAAGCACAGTACAGGCAAGGGGCAGAAGCAGATACAAACTTTAAAAGCAAGTATTATGCACAGTCCAAAAATTCACACATTCAACCCAAAAAATCCAGTATGCGATTTTAGCGTTTTCATTCTCTGTAAAGGATTAAACAGCGGAAAACCACTCGAAAAGCCTTGTCCCAATTGCTTTGTAATAGCTTGTAAAAATGCCGATGAAATGGATTTTTACAAAACCCTTGCATTTGGATTATGGAAGGCAAAGCATTTTCATCAGTTCCTTGTTGGTTCTGTTATTCCATTCATCCGAATTGATGATTTTAAAAGCACCATCAAAACCCAAGCGGAAGAAGTCAGTAAAAATAAATTGGCTTTTGCTACCGATGTGCAAAAAGTGAAGCTGATTGAACGCAAAGAAAAACAGATGTACGAAACATTAGCATTATTAGCCGATGTAAAAAGGGCAATGATGCACCGGTATTTCAAAAGGTAGCCGTAATGGCTGCCATAAACTGGGGAAATGCTTTTGCACCATAAAAAATTTATATGCAAAGATAGCAAGGGGGGCAACCGCACAAAGCCGACATTAAAAAACCCAAAAGACTACGGCATAAACACAGACCCACCGCACAAGGCTCTCATTTATTCCGTTTCCTTTTGGTTTTTTTATCCCCCTTGCAGAGAGAAGCATATAAATTATTTCATTATGCAAAATCATCCACGTATTTCAGCAGGCAGCCAGTCAGGCATTTGCCTTTTCACTCCGCAGGTTCTCCATCAGCACTTGCAGCTTTCACCTTATGCTTATCAGCGTTATATCCGCAGGTCATCGTTAGCCCATCAGCCAGTTTTTGGCATCAAGGTTTATCGGCTTCCTTGTGGTTGTTTCGTTTGGTGCTATCCATCAGGTGTTCGTGAGCTTTCAGCATTGCCCTTTTAGGGCTTTGTTGTTCTCCTTTCGACCATAAACCCACCATAAGGATAGGGTAAAGGCAATATGATTGCCATCATAGTTAAAATTGATGCAAAAAGAAAAACCCCACCGATTTGGTGAGGCTTCCTTTTTTCGATAACCCTGTAAAGTTATTAGAAAATGTCTTGTACTTTCAAAGAATTACCTGAATTGAACAAGTAGTAGTTTACACCAACTTGTTGATAGAACTCAATACCAATGCAATTCAAAACACTCACATCAGCAGTCATAACAGGAGAACCTGGCAATGTACTTGTGATGGTGGTTGGCAATGCTACTGGAGTACCTAAGTCAATGTAATTTGAATAAGCAACATTTGAAAGCTCATTTAATGAAGGATCAATAGGCTCATAAATTCCAGAAGTGGAGTTGAACTCAAAATCCGAAATAACTGAAATTGCACTAATCAATCTGAAGTGAGTGGCACCAGCAGGTGCATTCACAAAATTAAGCGGATTGAAAGCAGGTACAGTTAAAGTTGCACTATCACGAGCAGGTGTATTTGTAAGCGTATAAGGAGCATAAAAAATACTATCCAAGCTGATGTTCTTGTCAAAGTTTAATCCAGTTAAGTACTGTCTTTGAGTTGAAACCAAAATGGCTCTGTAACCCCTTGCTTCGGTTAAGTCTTCCAAATTGATTTTTTTCATGATAGCCGTTAAACGGCCTGTAAGCTGCGGGTCACTCATTTGTTTCATCAATTGAGCTAATCCAACACGAACAGATTTTCCAGCTGAAGCACAGCCACCAAACTCATTCATGTTTTCCCTAGTTCTTTCAAACTCTGGTGCAGTTTTTACTTGTTCACCTGTTGGTCCTCCAACTAAGCCAGCGAAGTGGCCTTGTAAACCTTTGATTTTAAAGTGGCGAATATCGCCCAATGTTCCTTTGTACTTTAATGGTCCTGATTGACGTGCCATAATGTTATTTTTTTAAATGTTTTTTAGTAATAAAATTTAGTGTAAATTTACGCCATAACTTATTGACTATCAACTATTAAAGTAGTGCAAAACAATGTATATAAACGTAAAAGAACAGACAATTATAAAAACACACCTAAAAGTTGCCAAAGTGGTGGATGGAGATGGAATAATTGTATCCAATTTATTCAACAAGCAAGAAGAGGAAATTAGACTTTTGGGGATTGATGCACCGGAATTAAGAATGTGCAATAAATTGAAACAGGACGAAAGAGAAACCCATATTGCAGGGCAGTTATTAATGGAGCTTGGCAGAAAGGCTCAAAAATTTATGATTAGTGTTATACCACCCGAAACAAATATCACTTTAGTACAAGAGGAGCAGAGCCAAATTGATGCTTATGGTAGAACCCTTGCTTATGTATATTTGCCTGATGGGAGTTGCTTAAATGAAATAATGATTGCAGAAGGCTTTGCGAAGCCCTACAATCGCTTTTTTTGCTCAGAACTACCAAAGTATCAAGAATTGAGCAATACCGCTAAAATCAAGCAAAAAGGGCTATTTTCGATAGTCCAAAACTGGTAAAAATTTAAGTTCTGAAATGTTGTACCTATGTTGTACCTAATTTGGTATAACATTTACAAAATATTGTATTTCAATACATTATAAAGCTACTTGCGACAAGCTGCTGTTAGGTGTTCGTGCTTCTTTGTCAGCGATTATTTATGTCCAGTTATTAAGTCCGACCCTTGGTCAAGAACAAACACAAATTCCGCCTCAGAATTGTCCTTGCTGGATACTAAAATGAGATAATTATTATTTTCGGTCTTCATACTTAAAATTTCTAATTCATTCGTCAATGACTTTTCTCTAAAATATTTTAACTCATTAGATTCATTTTCTTTTAGGAAATTGTCGGACTTGAAATAGTCTGTAATTTTTGTCAAAATTTCTTGCCTCTTAAAGGGGTTTATAAAAGCAAAATGAGGAAAGTAGACAACCTCACTTTCCTTATATTTTAAGTTTCCAGAATTTGGAAATGGAATAATTCTATAGCAAAAAATAAATCTTATTACTAAAAGTAAAATGATTGAAATAGCGGTAATAATTAATTTGTTATTCATTTACAGGAGTTGATTTGGTTGTTGACTGAAAACCAGAACCAGTTTTTTGTCCATTTTGGTAAACATTCATTGGATTAGCAGCAGGTGCAGCCATGGGAGCAAACCACATTGATTCACCGCCTTGACCTTTATTGCCTCCAACCATGTAGGTGTCTCCAATTGCAAAACCAATCATCGGATATGCAGACCTTGCTATATTTGTTTCTCTTACATTTGGAAAAAACGAGGGAAATGCAGAAGTGGATTGTCCTGCTACATCAACATTCTTGAAATTCGGTAAATCAGATATAGTTCTTGCAAAAGAACCTTGCCATTGACCACTTGTGCTTAATTCATTTCCTGTATTGCATCCGTAAAAAGTCATGCTTGCATCGTTTTGTTTCCAATTAAAATCAATGTCGCCCCAACCTTTAGGACTCAATTGGCTTGAACCTATGGCATTTGCACTTGTTGGAACAGTTCCAATTGGGCCTTGTCTTGCGGCATGTGACCAAACACCAACTTCCGTAGTTGCTCCGTATTGTTTACTGTATGTGCTTACAGTAGTTTCAACCATTGTTTTTATTTGAGCCATATCAGTAACTTGCAGAACTACAACTTTGTCTTTAGCAGGGTCAAAAAATTTACTCCCTTCTATGTTTCGTTGCCTTGTTTGAGCTGCTGCATTAAACATTGCGTCTCCATGCCCGTTTCCTGTTGTTGCAAAGAGAATATAAATATCTCTACCATCAGGGTCAACTGCTCTTGTTGGCATATTTCCAACAAAGTTATATGGGCTCATTCCTGGATAATCTTTTGCATGTGGGTCTGTGCTTAAAAAACGAAGCACAAAAGTTGGAAGCAAACTATCTGTTTTGTAAATAACATTATTGTGGTCAATGTATTCTATTAACTGTGTTTTTGTATTAAAAGCAATAGTCTTTAACTTTTGTGTTGTATCATTTGTATTAAGAAACAAATATTGCTTTCCGCTTTCTTCTTCGGGAGTTTTTAAAACTTTACCTTGATAACCGAAAACAGAATATGGGTTATCATTTTGAGCATGAGTTTTGGCGAAGCCAAAACATAATGCAACTAAAATTATTACTGCTTTTTTCATGTTGCTAATTTATTAGTTTTTATTATTGGTTGTTGTATTTTGTTTTTCAATTTCAACAGATTTTATCCATTGTTCATATAAATCTTGAGGCATTTCTCGGTAGCCAAGGTCTTTTATTTGTTTGTCTAATGCTTTAAACTGCTTGTGTGTTGCAATCATTTCAGGTGTGTCTTTTTTTAATCCTTTTTTCTTTGCGTCCGCTTGTTGCTTTTTACCAATAAATTGTAAGCAATTTTGCTTTGTCATAATAGCTGTAATGCTTGTTGGGTAATGTTTAAGTACAGTGTTACAACATTTTAAAACGAAATTATCATAGCCATTGTCTTGTTGATAGCCCATCGCTAAATCCCAAAGGCATAAAGCAACCGATTCTTTTTCTGATAAACCGTCCATATAAATCCCTTTCTTTATTGCTTCTGCCGAAATTCCCATTGAAGAAATCATCCAAGCATCGCTTGAAAGGTGTCCGTTTGTAAGTTCAACATTTACCCACTTTCCTTTCTCGTCAATATGTTTAATATACATGTGATTTGGGGCAATTGCTAAAAATGATTCGGCTTTAAGTTCGTTTGAAAGTAATTTATAGTAGTATGGAAGTCCGTGGCAGTTGCCCGTTTTTGTTTTCATTACTTTGGTTACAAACATGCTTGTCCAGTCTTTGTCGCCTAAAAAGTCGTTGAAATCGTATTTGAAAACTTGATTGTCATTGAGGTAAGAAGGCTCATACATGTAACTGAAAATTGCATATTGTGCTGCTGTCTTGTAGGAAGCAATTCCTTTTTTGTTTATGTAGTCGGTTAGCTTTTGAGCAACGGTTGTAAAATGATTTGAAAACTCGGAATAGTTCAATGTCCCTTTTAAATAAGTGTTTTCGTAAATAAAAACAGAACGTTTGAAGTCTAAAGGCTTTTTGCCTTCTAACATGTCAACGTATTGTTGATATGCACATTCATAAGTAAAGCAGTCAGCCGAATTACTTGATTTTGTAGCCTTATTTGTGTCGGTAGGAACTGTTACTGTTGGTTGCTCCTTTTCAAATGTCTGCAAACTAGCAGATGTAAATTTGGGTGCTGGGTCATTCAGAACTTGTCTTGACTTTCCTGTCCCCAAGAAAAAAGCTGTCGCCCCGAACGCTACTGTCAAGGTCGTAACACTTAAAATTAAAATTGTTTTCTTCATTGTCGTTTCGTTTTACACTGTCCGTTTATGTTTAGCACTGTCGCCATAGCATGACACCTAACGTTTTGTGGGTTTAAGAAGTTGGGGATTTAGGATCAGAAAACATTCAAGCTACCACAAATGCTGATGCGATGCAGGATGTTCAATTAACCACGAAGCCCGCTTTTTTGCAAAACCCATGTTATGCGTTGGCTTTCTCTCCTCGTCAAGTGTCTGCTGTATGTGATATTCTTGTTCCATTTATTTGTTTGTAAATATATAAATAATTTATCTAAGGGCAATGTGCTTGGGGTGTTACTCATTTTTAGAAGCGTTTGGCAAAAAGCCAATAAAAAATGCCGTTGAGTTGGGGTAGGGTTGCAAAAATCAAGCTCTTTGCACAGCTTTGGTTGTGCTGTTGGTTCGTGTGACTGGGCAATGTGCTTAATTTTAGTTTTGGCATGGGTAGCCTTTCTTTAATTTGTCAATTAGTATAAAATTGTCTATGAAAAAACAATGTAAATATAATATTACTATTTGTCTTACTGCGTATAGTTTTCTGTCTGCGGATGAGGGGTTTCCTAAAGCGGTTTTATCGTTTCCGTCTGCGGATAATAGATTTGCCAGCTGCGGCTGAATAATAAAATTGGGCGGTTATCCTTCGACAAGCTCAGGATAAATAGTTTCTTGAAGCGGTTGCCCCGTGTCAAGATGCGGATGATTAATTTTTCTGTTCGGAAGGATAAAAACTTTATTTATTCTTTAATAAACTTACTCGTATATTTTATGTCTTCATCAATCAATTCAATAAAATATAAGCCCTGTCTTAATTCTGAAATGTCAATTTGTATATCTTGGCTATTATTAAAGATAGATTGCTTTTCTAATTGTCCCGGCAAGCTATAAATATTTATTTTTAGGGAACTAAAATAATTATCCAAACTTATACTTAACTTGTCTTTAGTTGGGTTGGGGTAAATAGCAATTGAATTTTGGTTAACTAAATCCATAACTCCAACATTATCAAAATCGCAAGGTTTATTTGGATTAGCAAAATTTGATTTAAAGTTGTAATTATTTGAACTGTAACACCGAAGATAGTCTCCACCTTCAGGTATAGCCAATTGCTCAGTAAGTACTAATAAATCTCTATTATTATCATTGTTGGTATTTATTAAATTTTCAGTATAATAGCCAAAAGGTGAACTATTGCTATAAGGTATTTTATTTTTTTCAGTTATTGAAAAACTAAAAACTTTTAAACTATCGTTATTCAATACATTTAGCTTTTTATATTCAATTTTTGTGATTTTTACATTAATCTTGATAATGGTATCTTTATGAATTAAATTTGAATTTGAAAAAAAGCAATCAATTGATATTGTATCATTTATTTTGCAATTTGTTTTAAATAAAGTATTTTTATTTGAGTTTCTCCAATAGTAAATATAATTCGTATCTTTATTTAGAAATATTGTCCTATCCGTATTATCGTCTTTGGCTAAATAGACGATTTTACTATAAATAATGCTATTAATTGTTGTGTCTAAAAGACAAGTATAGGAATAAACCCCTTCAATACTTGTAATACCGCTTGAAGACCTCAGCCCATAATACCACCTTGAACCTACAGATGCAAATTGAGCTCTTAACAATGAAGCAAAGAGCAAAGCAAAAATTAAAATATTGTATTTTTTCATAAGAGTATCATTTTTTTATAGAAAGTACCTTTATTGTTTTTAATAACTAAAAAAGCAGCACCCGAATAGTTAAAAGTATTTTGAATAGTAATATTTGTTTGATTTGCTTTTAAGTTTTGATAATATAATTCTTTACCCAAAGCATCAAATATATAAATTTCGTTTGATGAATTAAATAAACTTTGGTTTTTAAAACTAATGGTAAATGATTCTTTTGCAGGATTTGGGTAAACTTCTAGTTGTGAGTTGTCATTTAAAATATGTTCTATACCGCCATAAACATTGGGTTTGCAGCCAGGGATAATGCAACCGTTTGTGTCAACTTTTAGTAACCAAGCATCGCCTTCAATAGTACCTGTAGAATCAAATTCTTTTATACGATTTTGATTTACTGAAACACCACAGAACAAAAATCCATTATCTATTTTGTAAAAGTTATGTACTTCGTTATATAAGAAATAATGTTTGTATAAGTGATACCACTCTATCACTCCATTTTCTGGCGATATTTTGCTAAATTGAACAAGCCTTGACATTGTATCGTTGACAAAAGTATCGACATCTGCTGTAGCATATAAAGCATTTTTATAAGTTATCATTTTTCTAAATTCATAACTTTGGTATTTATCATATATTTTTTCAAATTTCATATTGCCATTTTCATCTGATACATTTAGGTACGCAAATGTAGCCGTTGCTTTTTGGTAGTTAGATGTAAAACCATAATTGTAATAATAGTTATTTATTTTAACACCATTATTTAAATAACCACTAAAATAATATTTTGAAGTATCTGTATAATCATTCTGCCAAAGGATATTGCCATTATTGTCAATACCTGCATGTGTTATTCTTTGTTGCCCTTCAAAACCTTTTTCCCCAGCTATCAAATAACCATAATTTGTTTTTAACACAGAAGTATAACGACACTGAAAAGGATATACTTTAAGCCATTTTATATTGAAATCAAAATCAAATAAAGCCACAAAAGCAGGAGAATAAACATAGCTGCCTGTATCGCCTGTAATTATGTATCCCTCGTCAGTTTTTAAACAGCTATAAAGTAAATATTTTCTGTAAGGAAAATCTAATTTCTTTACTGTATAATTTTGCCAATTATTACTTGTTGAAACCAAAGCATAATATCTTTGTTTATATATACTTAGATAATCGTTATAGGCAGTGTCTAATACTGTGGCGCACATAAACCGATTGTTCTCAATTTCAAAAGGTATTCCATAAGTGCTATATATATCCCAATAGTTTTTATGTAAACGACTTACTTCTATTAAAGTAGCATTTTTTAAACAAACTTTATGAAGTAGTATGCGAGAATAATAATTTGAATCCTTTGCAGTGTCATCAAATACAGTTGTTAATAAAAAAATAGTATCAGAAGAATTGTCAGAATAAATATGAGTGGATGATTTACCCCCTTTTTCAAAATTAAATAGTGTATCTAAATTAGTTTGCGAGTATAGTGTATATGAGCATGTGCTGAATAAAATAAACAGTAATAAGTATTTCATTTGGAGAAAATTAAACCGTTCCTTTTGAAAAATTTCAAAAGGAACGGTAAGTTAGAATTACTATTTATTTACTACTAATTTCTTAACCGAAATCAAATTGTCATCTGCTCTTAGCTCTATAAAATATACACCAGCATTTAAAGATTGTAAGTCTATTTCATATTGACCACTCATTTGTTTTAGTTCAATTGCTTTAATAATTGCACCTGTAATTGATGTAACAACTATTTTAGCCGATTTATATGGTTTCACAAATAAATAATCACAAGTGGCAAAATTTGTTGCAGGATTAGGATATAAATTTAGTAAATTATTGTTAGAAGTTGAATTTTTTGTTTCGCTAACGGTGGTTAATTCACTACCTCGTTTGCCCAAACTACTTTCAATTAATACAGGTCTTTCTACATAAAATTCATTAAATACCATACCTAATATAGCCTTAGCATAATATGATGTCGTGGTGCTACTTGTTGCTATGTTTCTGACATTTTGTTCCTGACTTGAGCTTAATTGAAAAACATTTTTGTTTGCTTTTTTCAAATCTAAAAGCTTCATTTAACCACTGAACCGCCAATTTCTTGTAGGTGCTGTTAGCGGTTCGTTGTTTTTTGTCGTCAGTTTTCATTTAAGGTTTTCTCCCAATTTTTCAATTTTGTCTAACCATTTTTTTCGTAAGGAAAGTTCTGTGTTTTTTATTGGTCCAACATAAGTTACCTTAACTGGCTTTATTCCACAAAATTCCAAAGTGGATTTCTTTAACTGGTTAACGCTTGGTCGCCCAAATGCAAACCAATAATACCAAGAAGGTTGGTCAAGGGTTGTAATAATATGAGCCGTCCTACCTGCTAATAGTTTGTCCCACCACACAGAATTTTCACGATACTGAAATGCAAAGCCCGGTAAAAAAAGCCTGTCAATAAAACCCTTTGTTACGGCTGGAAGTCCACCCCACCAAACAGGATGAACCCAAACTAAATGGTCAGCCCATTTGATTTTTTCCCAAGCATCTAATAAGTCAGGTTCTAATTCTGTTCTTTTTTGGTAACCAAATTGCAAGTTTGGATTGAAAACTAAATCTTTAATCACAATCTCCTTAATATCTGCTCCTGAAGTTAATGCACCTTTTTTGTATGCTTCGAAAAGTCCAAAATTATAACTATCACTGTTTGGGTGTCCGTTTATGATGAGTATATTTTTCATTAAATGTATTTAGATTATTTGTCTGTTAAATGTTTACTCTGTCGTCTTTTTACAATGACCGCTAACGGTTTGCAGCTACCCGAAGGGCGGGACTTTTACCACAAAACTTGATTTGAAAAACTAAAGTTTGATTAACCACAAAACTGTCTTTGGAACACGAAACCCCGCCTTTTGGGTAGGTGCTGTTACAAGCTGCCCTTCTTTCGGTCGTGGTTTGTCTGTCCGCTGTGTTGCTCTGTCTGTGCGGTTGGAAAGGCATACTCTTTTGCAAGCTTTGGCTCGTGGGCTGGCTTGTGTGGCTTGCAAATGTGTATGACTTTAGCGTTGGCATTTTATACTGTCAATTTTTTAATGAGTTCAATTAATTTGGTCATTTGAGTTTTGCCTTCGCTGTCGTCATGCAGGTTGATTAGTTTAGCTGTCTCCCTTGCTATTAAGTTTTTTGAACTGCTACCAAGTGTTTCAATTGTTTGTTTTTCAATGTCGGCATAGTCTGTAAACGAAGCTCTCATTGTTGTTTCAAAGTCTGTCCCGAATACACAGAAACGGTCAGAGATTGCCCAAGTGTCAATTCCTAAAATTCCGTCCAGTTCTTCGTCTTTGATACCAATTGCTTTTAATGCGTCCTTACGTTTAAAACCTTTTTCATCATCCTTTTTATAGTCGTTGTCAAAGCAAATGAAAGTTGGTATTTGATATAAAGTAAAAAGTCGCCACCATTTTGCAAGATTACCTTTACCGCCAACTCCTATAATTTCAATTCCAAATTCTGTTGGGTCAAAACCAAGTTTTTCAAAATAAATTGGCAAAGCCAATTCCTCTGTTGGACCTTCAACAAGGACAATTTTATTTGCGAAAAAACCCGATAAAATATGCGATGTAGAATTGTTTGCATAAAATGGCACAATGGTTTCTTCCTTTGTCTTGTGTGGATTAGATGCAGTTTTAAGGCAATGGTTATATAATGTAGTAGCGTTTTGGTTTATGTTTAAAGTAGTTTCGGAATCTTTGCGAATGAGATTAATACCTTCAATATAATTCAAGTCCACAAAATAAGGGCTGTGTGTTGTTAAGATGATTTGCAAACCATCTTCTGCCATTTTAAACATCTTTTTTGCTAACCATTTTTGAGCCAAAGGATGCAAATGGGCTTCGGGTTCATCAAGAATAAATAATAAGCCTTGACCTAAAAATGATTTAGCGTAAGCATGAGCAAAAGACAAAGCCAAAATTTGTTGCTGTCCTGTTCCTAATTCTTCGTAGGCTCTTGTTTCGCCATCTTCGGTAGGGTGGACACGTAAAGTTTTAAAGTAGTTACTTGGGTCGTATGCCGAAAAATCAAATGCCAAAGCATGGGTCATGTTAGACAAAACTGTATTAGCAATTGAAGACATATTTTCGCTGAAAACATTAAACTCCTTCACTTCCATGAATGTAGTTTTAATACTTTCAAAAAATCCTTTTAGTTTTTCAACTCTGGCTTTATCGTCTGTTAGCTTGTCGTGAAAGGCTTTTGTAACTTTTGACAACAACGTGTATTTTGAAGAATAGCTAAGTTGAAAGTTTAAATTTTGTTCTGAATTTACAACAATACAAAGAAGTTCTTCACGCAAGTTTGTACTTACATACATATTCTCTCTCCCGTCTTCTGCTTGAATTGCGTTGAAATTATTCTCTTTTCCTTTTTGTGCTTGAAATTTAAAGCCACCGCAAGAAAATTCAGAAGACCTGCCAAGCCTTGCACTAAAGCCAGTAACGGTTGCCTCAACTATTACTTGGTTATTTGTGTCTCTTTTATAATGGTCGTAATCCTCAAGTTTTTTATACTTCGGGTGAAACTCACCAAACATCAATTCAATTGCACGAATAATATTTGATTTACCTGAATTATTTTCTCCAATTAAAACCACAGGTTTGTTTTCAGGAAAGTTAATTACTACTTGCTCTGAAATTGAACGGAAACCTTCTATTGTAATTTGTTTTAGTCTTGGCATTCTTCCGTTTTAGTTTCAAAAGTTTCATTGAACATTGCTTTCATTAATGTTTTGCCATGGTTGTCAAGGGTTTCAATTTCTTGACTTAATTTCAGGCATTTGTTCATTAGCAATTCAACTTTCTCAATTATTATTTTTTGTTCCTCTCTTGGTGGAAGTGCAAAAACAAAATTTCTTAAATAAGTTTGGCTAATGTTTGGTTGCGACATTCCCCAAGAATCAGAAATCATTTTTGCTCGTTGTGCCATTAAGAAATAGAACAGATATTTTGTTTCTATGAATTCATTAAAAAAGAAACCGCAAATTGCTTGGTTTGTGCTTGCATCTCTGTTTAAGATTGAAAGTTTCCCTGCCGTTGCTCCATACATTGCTATTAGTAAAGTTCCTTTTGGAAACAATGTTGCAGAAGATTCCTTTAAACCAATTTCGGAAATTTTTTCCTCTGATTCTGCATCCAAATAAGTGTCGGTTAATTCGCCTGATTTGTACCAAGTTATGTCGCCAAACCAATAGTTTGCATTTGCTCTTAATGGTGTGCCACCAGAAGTTGTTGAATACAACTCACCAAGTCTGCACCAAATCCAACTTTCAGGTAATTTGAACTGAATATCTGATTCTGGAATTGGTTCAACCTCTTTTTCTTTCTTTAATTTCCCTTCTTTAACTAACTTTTGTTTTTCGGCTTTAATACGTTTTAGAAGTTCTGTTGCAGTTTCAGTAAAAGAATTTTGTTTTCTCCATTCTTTAGTGAGTTTACCATTTATAGCTTCAAGAAGAATTGATTGTTTTAATTGTGATACTAGATTTAATTGAAAAGAACTTTCAAGTTCAATTTGTTTGCATTGTTCATAATCAGAAATAGCTTTATCTATATCTGAAATTAACTCTTCATACCCTTTGACATACTCATTATTTGAAATTTTTATTGCATCTAGTTGTTTTTCCAAACTACATTTCGGCAGTATTAAAGATTTCAATGTATTTGCGTTTACACTAGGTCTAAATTCTCCTTCATTTAAAGAAACAATTTGTGACCAATAAACATAGCTGTTCAAAAACAGATTTAAAAACAATGGCTCGGCATCTTCATTTGCTCTGATACGAATCAAGTAGCCAGCATAAATTGAATGCTCTGGTGGGTCTGTGATTAAAAAACTTTTTCCTGTTGTTCCACCTGTCCTTGCAATTAGTAAATCATTTGTGTAAAGCAGGTATGTATCTTCGCTATCACAATCGCAGAAAGGAACTGTTTCCCAATCCACTTTCCCGTCCGTAATATCACTTATTCGCAGAAATTTATTTTTACCACTTAACAATGCAGAAGCATTATAACCGTATTGAGTGCTTTCTATTAGTGATTTTAAAGGAACAGTCTTGTTACTTTCTTCAAATAAATGACGTAAAATAATTGTATTCCTTATTTGCTTTTTTATTTCATCCTCATCTTTTTGAAAAGTAAGTGGAATGAATTTGAATTTTAAACTCATACACTTAATTCTTTTAGTAAGTCACTTATAATTTGTTGGCTTTTTTGAATTTTTGAAAGTATGTCGGCTCTATTGTATTCAATAACCTCTTCAACAATATTTTGGTTTTTTGAATCTAAATCAAAGTTTTTAAGGTCTTTGATATTTACTTTCCAAGATAAGTTGCTATCAGTTCTATTATTCCACCATTCAATGATTGGCTTGAATTCATCAAATTGAATGGGTTTTGTTTTAGAATAACTTTTCTGTCCTTCAGGTAGTTTATGTTCGTAATACCAAATATCATTAGTTGGTGCGCCCTTTTCAAAAAACAAAAGATTTGTTCCTACAATTGCTGGGAAAAATGTGCTTTGCGGAAGTCTTATTATTGTATGCAAATTGCAGTCAGTCAATAATTTTTCTCGGATTCTTGCCTTTACACCTTCGCCTGTAATTGAACCATCGGGCAATACGATTGCACATCTGCCATTTGGTTTTAATAACTGGATCATAAGAATCACAAACAAGTCTGCCGATTCTTTGCATCTATAAGTTGATGGAAAGTTTGTTTCTACTCCGTCCGCTATGCTTGCTCCAAATGGTGGATTTGCAAGGATAACATCAACCTGGTCTTTCTTGCCAATGCTGTTGTACTCTTTTTTTAAACTGTCAATGTAATGATAATCGGGAACATCAATTTCGTGAAGTATCAAATTAGTCAAGCCTAATACATAAGCAACTGGTTTTAATTCCCAACCAGTTATTGAATTTTGTAAAAGTGCTTCGTCATCAACTGTTTTTACATAAGTATCTCTTACGTGGTCAATTGCCGCTGATAAGAAACCGCCTGTACCTGCTGCTGGGTCTAAAACTTTTTCGCCCAATTTTGGGTCGGTCATCATTGTCATTAATTGAGTTACGGCTCTTGGCGTATAATATTCGCCTTTGTTTCCTGCATCTCTTAACTCCTGCAAAATGCTTTCGTAAATATTTCCGAAAACGTGTTTGTCCTCTGATTTTGTAAAGTCAATTTCATTGAGTTTGTTGATTACCTTTCGCATTTCATAACCACTTTTCATGTAGTTATTTGTGCCATCAAAAACCTCCTTTACTATCATTGCTCGTTTCGGATTTGTTGAGCTTTTTATTTCTCTTAGTGATAGAAACAGTCCTTTATTTGTCAGTTCGTTGCTATCAATAAAATTTATTAGTTCATCACCAGTAATTCCTTCTGGATTTGTTGCCCAATTTCTCCATTGAAATTTTTCGGGAATTACAGAAACATAGTTGTCTTTTATTACTTCTAATTCTTGGTCTTTGTCGTCCATTATTTTAAGAAACAACATCCAACCCAATTGCTCTAAACGTTGTGCATCGCCAGAGATTCCTCTGTCTTGCCTCATTATATTTCTTATGTTGCTTATTACTGCACCTACATTTGCCATTTCTTATGCCGCTTTATAAAGTTCGTTTTCCAATTCTTTTAATGCTTGTATGTAATTTTCTTTTCCACCAAAAGCATTAATTATTTCGAGTGGTGAACCTAATTTATTTAATGGGTCAAGTTTTAAAACATCTAAACTTTCAATAGTGAGTAAATCATCATCTGCGTATTTGTCAAGCAAACTTTTGATTACAGATTGTGCTTTCTCTCCGTATTTAGTAAAGTAGTTTCTTTTCTTCACGTTGTTTGCTCTTTCCTTTCGTGTCAATGGTTTTGCTTCAAAAGCAACATGACAAATCAAATCAAAAGGGTCAAAGTCTTTTCCGATTTCTTCCTTTAAGGCTTCAAAGAAAATTCCTTGTTGTTCCAATGCTTCAACGATTGCTTTTTTCTTGTCAGCATTTTTCCATGAATTCAAAAAGGTTTCAAGCGTTGCGTATTTTTCAATTACATTTTTCTTGGTGTAATCTTTCAGACTTTCGGTAATTATTCGTCCGTCAGCACCTAAATATTGGACTCGTTCATTTACAATTTTAACTTCAACACCGTTTACTCTTATTTTTTCTCTTGGATTTGGTTCTGCTACTATAAAACCACCACCAATTACAGTTGGATATTCAGGCGTAGGAAAAACGACATCACCACCATCAACCACATCAACAATTGGTTCGTCTGTTACTTCATCGTCTGTTCCCGAAATATCGTCATCTTCTGTAATATCTTTAATCATTACAGGGTCGCCATCAAAATTAGGGTCTGCAAAAAGATTGGTTACATTTCTAAAATCCATTATCGTGAAATATGTTTTACCATATTCTTCATTAATTCTTGTTCCTCTACCAATAATTTGTTTGAACTCTGTTGGTGAACCGATATTACTATCCAATACAATGAGTTTGCAAGTTTGAGCATCAACGCCAGTAGTCATTAATTTTGAAGTTGTCGCAATAACAGGATAGCGTTCACTTGGATTTATAAAACTGTCTAATTCTCTTTTCCCTTCTTCATTGTCGCCTGTAATCTGCATTACATACTTATTGTTTTGAGCAACCAAATCGGCATTGGCGTTAGCCAATGCGGTTCGCATGCCTTCGGCATGCTCAATGTCAATGCAAAAAACAATTGTCTTTGCGAAACGGTCATTTCCTTTTAAAAATTCCGTTATTTTTCTTGCAACTAATTCTCTTCGTTCATCAACAACAATGCTTTTATCAAAGTCAGTTCTGTTGTAAATTCTATCTTCAACAGGATTTCCGTTTTTATCTAAAAAGCCTTTTGTTGGTCGCCAACCTTCCGCATCAATATCAAGAGTTACTTTAATTACCTTGTAAGGTGCAAGAAAACCATCGTCAATACCTTGTCTTAACGAATAAGTGTAAACTGGTTCACCAAAATAATGAATGTTTGAGGTTTCGGTTGTTTCCTTTGGTGTGGCTGTCATACCCAAATGAGTTGCAGTTTTGAAATAGTCTAATATTTCACGCCACTTGCTATCTTCTTTTGCACTTCCTCTGTGGCACTCATCAACTACAATTAAATCAAAAAATTCAGGACTGAATTGTTTATAAGCATCATCTGATTTACTGTCTGACAAGCCTTGATACAAAGCTAAATATACATTGTAAGCGGTGTCAATTTGTTTGTGTTTAATGATTGTCATGGCATCTTTGAAATGCCTGAAATCACCTCTTGCTGTTTGGTCTATGAGTGAAGTTCTGTCTGCTAGAAACAGAATTCGTTTTTTTGCTCCGCTTTTCCAAAGTCTGTAAATAATTTGAAACGCGGTATAGGTTTTTCCTGTTCCAGTTGCCATTACTAAAAGAATTCTGTCTTGCTTTTTCGCAACTGCTTCAATAGTTCTGTTAATGGCAATTTGTTGGTAATACCGTGGGGAACGACCAGAGCCATCTAAAAAATAGTCGGTTGAAACTACGTTTTCAACTTCTTTGTCTTCTATGCCTTTGTATTTTTTATATTTCTCCCAAAGTTGTTCAGGGCTTGGGAATTCGTCATTTGAAATTTCCGTTTCAATGTCTCCGCTTGTAACTGTTTTGTCGTGGAAATAAAAACCGTCTCCGTTGCTACTAAACACAAAAGGAATGTCCAACGTGTTGGCATAACCTAATGCCTGTTGAATTCCAGCTTTTACTGAATGATTGTTGTCTTTTGCCTCAATGATTGCAATAGGTACGTTTGGCTTATAAAACAAAATGTAGTCGGCAAATTTCCGTTTTCCTCTTGCTGTAATTTTACCCTTCACATAAATGCGTCCGTCAGTAAAAAATATTTCACGTCCAAGTTGAGTGTGTTCGTCCCAACCCGCCTTTGTCACGGCAGGAGTGATAAACTTCTCTTTTATGTCGGCTTCTGATAAGTCCTTTTTGTTCATGTTCTACTTTTTATTGTCGGTCGGTGCGGTGGCAAAATTTAGCTCTTTTGGTTTTGCGAAGCGTTGGCTTGTGTGTCGGGCAAAACCAAATGTGCTAAATGTGCGGCTGGCTTTTATGTCGTTTTTCTGTCTGTTCATGTTTACCACTGTCGTCTTTTAGGGTTGCTTGTAACTTGTTTATATAGGAATGTTTAACCCTAAAACCTTCCTATGTCTATCCAAAATTGGGTTGTTTTAGGAATGTTTCTATATTCAAACATACCTATTATTTTTATATATCCAAATCTTCAATTGGACTTTTTATTTCACTTATTTATTACCCAATTAAAAATCAAAGTTAACCAATAATTTTATGCTTTTAGGTAGAATTCAAAATAAATAATAATACTATGTTTACGTAATCTAAAGCATTCTTCTCTTAAAAGGTAATATTTACTTCATTTTGGGGTAAGTTTTGGGATTTTACGCTTAAAAGTCCATTTTTCCACCCAGCAAAGGAGCTTTTCCACCCAGCAAAGGAGCTTTTCCTCCCAGCAAAGGAGCAAATTCCACCAGTATTGGAGCAAATTCCACCAGCAAAGGAGCAAATTCTACCAGCATTGGAGCAAATTCCACCAGCATTGGAACAGATTCCACCCAGCAAAGGAGCTTTTCCTCCCAGCAAAGGAGCAAATTCCACCAGCATTGGAGCAAATTCTACCAGCATTGGAACTTTTCTTCCCTACAAAATTCCTTTTCCTCCTTACAAAGGAAAATTTCTTGCTGGCATTTATAATTTTACTAAAGAAAAAACACTATTAATTATTTGAAAAAAGAGTAAG